>QMZY01000019.1 GCA_003663415.1 Candidatus Aenigmatarchaeota archaeon | reverse complement strand
CCTATATCCAGTGTTCCCAGCACACCTGTTTCTGCAAGTTTATCCATCCAAGGCTTTCTTGCGAGAAAAAGCGGTGTTTGCTTTCCTGTATCCCCAGCACCATCCAAAACAATAAGAAGATACCGCATAATATAATTATTCTTTTTCTAACTTAAATTAATTATTTTTCGGATTCTGCGAATTTACAGCAAAATAATTAATTAGAAAATGTCGTTTGCTGTAATAATTCCGCAGGCACAACAAGCGGCGTCCGGTCTTTTAACAACATCCTCTAAGATAGTTCCTCCGGATGGTGTTGATTCACAGAGTAAATCTGCAAAAATGACCTTATAAAACATATAAAAATAAGGAAGCATTTGTTCCTTATTTATTATTCATTTGTGTTGCTTCTTTAGCTTTCTGTTTGTTAACTTTCTGTTTGCTTTTGAGATAATCTGCTTTATCTTTTTCCTTGGAAGTCCAAGTTCTTCCTCTACAGCCCTGATACTTAGATTATTTTTATAAAAAGCTGTGAGAACCTTTCGCTCTTCCGGCAAAAGATTTTTTAGTTCTAAATTCAGAACCTCTGTTAAATACAGCGAAGTCTCTATATCTTCAACTTTACCGACAATATTTTCATTTTCATCCAAACTTTGTACATAGGAAACTCCTTTCAACGATTCTATTATCGTGTCGGCCGAACAGAATTCGCCTTTGTTTCTCATTTCTTCTGCAATCTCCTTGACAGAAACCTTTCCGTTGTGCTCTTCTGCTATCTCATAAACCCTTTCCCGAAGAAATTTTTTGTAAGCGGGAATTCTAATAATTGGTTCTTTTCTCAGCGCGCTCAAAATGTATCCTTTAATGTAAAGAACAGCATAGTTTCTAAAGGGACCCTCTTTAGGATCATACTTTCTCCAGGCCTTTATTAGACCTATATACCCTTCCTGTTTCAGGTCATCTTCATCTATTAACTTTTCATTCCAACGTCTATAATACCCTGCAATTTCCCTTGCAATCTTTTTTATCAAACCCGAATACTCATTGATAATCCTCTTTTCACCTTCTTTATCTATCATTTCTCCCCCTTCATCCTTATATCTTTTTAAAAAATCTAACTTCTATTTTTTTATATTTTATATACTATTTTTGCTATGTTCTGCGAATTTAATTATTGAAAACAACAAATAATAGGACAGGGGTGATATAATGACTTCTGGTCTAAAAAGTCACCCGTTTATCTTTATTGTCCAACAAAAATATACTGAAAAGATTTATTCTTAGGAAAGGGTTGCAAACCTGCTAAACAAAGATTTGCAGGTTCTGCGCTACTCGACTACGTCGCGTTCTTGCCTCCGTTTTGTTTCGTTCGGCAGCTAACATGGTTTACGTCGCGTTCTTGCAGGGCCCGCGCGCGTTCAGTATTTCAGCTCTGTCTCATCTGCTTCAGTCATTCCACAAAAAACCGAATTGCTTAATAGCTATATAGACACATAGAACAGCTAATCAGCAATGTTTTTACCAGAATTCCAGACCTGATCAAACAAAGGGCTTATTACGCTTGATGCAACATGCGGCGAATTGGCCCAGAAAACCATGTCCTGGGTTTCATGGACTTCCTGGTCATCCGTCAGAGCCACAAAAACATGTTCATCATCAATCTTTATTATCCTTCCAACAGGGTTTTTTATGTGCCTGAGTTCTGCTATTTGCAAAAGAGCTTTTGCAATTTCTTTATCGTTCACAGGAGCAGCAATCCTTAACTTTATCCCCTTTTTACCAAGTTTTTTGAGAACCCTGAAATGTGTTGAATACAGGTTTGTTAAACCCTGCGCCGTGGTTATTATATCAATGCTTTTTTTTGCGGATTTGAACAGGCTTTGAAGCTGTCTGTCAATAATGTGCTTGCCTTTTAATGTTCCTGTCATGTCAGAAGGTGAAACAAGGCTTAATCCCTGTTTATGTATTTTTTCCAGTTCAGCCATAACAGGAGAAGTCTTAAGCTTCTCTATCCTCTCTGCCATTTCTTCATATTTTTTCTTTATGTTGTGTTTTGTCCTTTCAAGCGCCTCTTGGGGAGGAAGGGCAACATATTTTATGGGTTTTGATGGCTGAAAAACAACAAAACCCTTTTCAGCAAGGCTTTCCAGAATATCATAAGACCTTGACCTTGGGACATTAGCAATTTCAGAAACCTCAGCAGCGGTTGCAATCCCCTTGGCTAACAAAGCTACAAAAATCTTTCTTTCGTAAAGGTTTAAACCTATGCTCTTTAACGCGTCCAATACCTCGTTTGTTGCCACCATAATATTTCCTTTGTTATTAAACAATGGTATATTTTTGCTGTTTTTATTTAAAAAGTTATCGGGATAAATAAAAATAGCGAATTAAAGTTTATAAAACATTATCCAAAAGGTTTATAAATTTTATCACTTTTAAGTGATTTATTTTCCTTTTTGAGTTTCAAATATTCTGTAAATCCTTTCAATATCATCAGCTTCATCGGGTCCTTTATCTGTTCTTATTCTTATAAACCTTGGAAACCTTAAAGCAAAACCAGAGGAGTAATTAGGGCTTTTTTGTATCTCTTCATACGCTACTTCCACCACAATTTTTGGCTGAATCTTGACAGTGCCTTCTTTTTCACTTATTATGTAAGGTTTTAACATTTTAGTGAGTTCTTCAAATGTCACGTCTTCTGGTTTTGTTTTCTTTTCCTTTATCCCTGTTCCAAGCATGCCGCATTCCAGAAACTCACCTGTATCAGGGTTTCTGCAACCCAGAATAAATGAACCCAACCAGCCTGCTCTTTTTCCTGTTCCCCATATGCCACCTGTAATCGCAAGGTCTAAAGTTTCAAGCGTTGGTTTTACTTTCAGCCAATAACCAACCCTTCTTCCGGGCTGATATTTGGCATCAAGGTTTTTTATCATCACACCTTCCTGTTTGTCTTTAAGTGCAGATTTATAAAACTTATCAGCTTTCTTAAGGTCTTTTGTAACCAGCTGTTTTGAAAACTGAAACTTGCCTTTGATCGGTTTTATAATGCTTTCAAGAATTTTTCTCCTCTCTCTCAGCGGCTTATCAAAAAGTAGCTTACCATTAAGATACACAATCTCGAACAAATTGACCTGAACAGGTATTTGTTTAACCATTTCTTCAATATTGTATTTTCTTTTTATTCTCTGGGAAAGCAGTTGGAAAGGTTTTGGTTCTCCTGTTTCTGGCTCTATAGCCAGCATCTCGCCCTCTATTATGCACTCTTTTGCTTTAACGCACCTTTTAACCAGCTCTATGCAATCAGGAAACTGCTTGGTTACATTTTCAAGCCTTCTTGTAAAAAGCCATATCTTGTCTGCTTTCTTATGAATAATAATCCTTGCGCCGTCGTACTTGTATTCAAGAGACGGGTTTTCAAACTTTTTCAGTCCCTCCTCAAGAGAAGGCGCCTTTTCAGCTAAAAGAACATGGTAAGGCTTCCCAACTTCTATTCTCACTTTCTTTAACCCTTCAATGCCCCTTTCCTTTGCTATTCTGGCTATCTCACCATAATCAGGCCTTAGAAACCACGCCCATTCTATTAAATTAACCACTTCTTTTTTCTCCCTTTCCGGGAAAAATGCCTCTGCGATGGAATCTCTTATGATTCCGGCAGCAACCCCTATCCTTAAATCGCCCAGAACTGTTCTAACTATATATTTGGCCTCTTTTGGGGAAGCAGAGCTAAGGATTTCAGAAACCAGCTGAAACTTTCTGTTCTGCGCGCCCTTTCCTTCAACCTCGGCTATCCTTCTCAGGTTCTCAAAAACCATTTCTACAGTGAGTTTTTTCTGGAAAAGCGTGGACTGTTTTCTTTGTTTTACAACGCTTTCAACCACAAGACCCAAATCGCCCGTTTCTTTATATTTTCTGTTTATCTCTTCTGTAGAAAACCCTGTAGATGTTGAGATGATTTTTATCATTAACTGGTCTGCAATTCCTATTTCCTTTTCGCTCCAGGAAGGGAAGACTTTTCCCTGAAGAAGAAGCGTTACTCTTGGAAGGTTTTCAGAATCGCTTTCTCTCAAAAGCTTTGCAACAATTTCTATTTTTTTCAGTCTTGCAGATGTTTTTTCCAAAAGCTCGTAACATTCTGTCAGTTTAGAATAGTCCATATTTTAATTTATACCTATCTTTAAATAAAATTCCTGATAATTTTATATTAGATGGCAAGAAAAAAGAAACTCAAATCTGAAGAGATAAGAACGCTTTTAACAAAGGAAGAAGTTATTTTATCCAAGGAAAGAACTATTCTTTCCTTTGCTAGAACAGCTCTTGCATTTATAGGTGTGGGTATTGTTATAATCAACATATTTATAGACAACCTGTTCTCTGTGATAATTGGGCTTTCTCTTATTGTGTTTGGTTTTGTAGAACTGTTTTCTTCTTATAAGAAATTAAACGAGCACAGGAAAAAAATGGATGAAATCAAAAAAATGCTGGAAGAAGATATATAGAATGTCTGGTGTTGTGTTTCATAAAATATTTAAATGTAAATTAAATTTTATGATATTATGAAAGTTTTAGTTGGTTCCCAAAACCCTGTAAAAATTGAAGCAGTGAAAGAGGCGTTTTCAAAATATTTTGATAACGTAGAAGTTATTGGCATGAAAGTCGACTCAAAGGTTCCTGACCAGCCGATAAATGAAGAAACATTTGAAGGCGCAAAAAATAGAGCATTGGAATTAAAAAGAATAAATGAAGAGAAAAACATTGGAGCTGAGTTTTTTGTCGGCATCGAAGCCGGCATAATAAAACTTTATTCGAAGTGGTTTGGTTTTGGTGTAATGTGCGTTGCTGATAATAAAGGAAAAATTGGGATTGGAACATCTTCTCATTTTGAACTCCCGGGAAGTATTGTGAAACATCTTCTAAACAGAGTAGAACTTGGTGACGTAATGGACAGAATTACAGGCGATCACAACACAAAACAGAAGAATGGAGCAATAGGTTTTCTTACAAAAAATGTAATAGATAGAAAAAACTTATACGTTCATGGTTTAATTGTTAGTTTGCTTCCCTTTATCAATGAAAATTTATATTTTAGAACATAAAACAACAAAATATGAACTTTTCCGAAAACATTTCGGGTTGGCGTTTGCCAAACACTCAACTCTCTGTTTGTTGGTTTTATAGTTCCTGACACCAATAAATTGCAAACCGTCAGGAACAATCAGCAAATGACATTTTCTAATTAATTATTTTGCTGTAAATAGCTGAAGCAAGAATTCTGCGGGCTTTGACCTGCAGATGCACAGTTTAAATTTACAGAACTCTCTCTTGCTTATCCCTCTGAAAAAAAAGCAAACGCCGGGGGCAGGATTTTCACAGGCTTACAACCTTCTTTCAAACAGGCCTTTTAAAAAGGCTTGAGCCATCAGTTGGAAGGACGCTCTGAAAGAGCGTCAATCTAAAGACGGGGTTCTGATGCCTCCTGCAACCTTTACTAAATGGAAGCAATCCTTGGAATCTCAACCCAAACAAGCCTTTTAAAAAGGCTTGAGCCAAAAGGGAAGTGGCAACTCCTTTCTGCTCAAGCTCTTTTTTGAAAAGAGCTTGTTGGAAGCGAGCGAAACGAAGTGAAGCGAAGCTCCTTTTGAATCAAACCTTTTCTTGAAAAAGGTTTGGTTGTTTTGAACCTGCACGTCCCGAAGGACACTCGCTCTCCCTTTTAAACTCGAGGCGAGCGCGTTAAGCCGTTCCGCCACCCCGGCTTATAAAATAATTATAAATAAAGTTAATAAAACTGTTAAGTGAGAAAATGAAAAAGTGCAGATGCGGCAAACCCGCAGTTTTTTTCAGAATATATGAAGGTAGATATTTGTGTGAAAAATGTTTTTGCCGTTCAATAGAAAAGAAAGCAAAGAAAAACATAAGACAGCACAAGCTTATTTCTCCTGGAGACACAATTGGAATTGCTGTTTCTGGTGGGAAGGATTCCATGGTTACATTATATATAATGAGCAAAATAATAAAACCGAGAAGAGACATGGAAATAACAGCAATAACCATAGATGAGGGTATAAAGGGATACAGAGATGTATGTATAAAGCGTGTTAAAGACTTTTGTAAAAAACTTGGTGTTGAGCACAAGGTTTTTTCTTTTAAAGAAGAATTTGGCAAAACACTTGATGAAAAAATTAAAGAGATAAAATCAAACAGGTACGATATAGACACGGCGTGCACATTTTGTGGTGTTGGAAGAAGATACGTTTTGAATAAAAAATCAAGAGAGCTTGGTCTAACAAAAATATGTTTGGGGCATAACCTTGATGATGAGGTTCAGAGCGTATTAATGAATTATATGCGTGGCGATCTTCAAAGAGCGTCAAGAATGGGACCTGAACCAATAAAAGAGGACGAAAAATTCATACCAAGAATAAAGCCATTAAGGATAATACCCGAGAATGAAACCACTCTTTTTGCTATGTTAAAGAAAATCCCCTTTTATAACAAACACTGTCCTTATAGAACAGGTTTAAGGTTGGAAATCAGGGATTTTATTAATAAAATGGAAGATAAACATCCTGGAATAAAATTGACTGTGCTCGAAACATTTGATAAAATGCATCCATTGATAAAGGAGTTTGTAAAACAACAAGAAAATAAAGTTTTTTATTGCGAAAAATGCGGCGAACCAAGTTCTAAAAAAATATGCAAAACATGTGTGCTCTGGAGATAGTTTTGTTATCATTTGGAAGGACGCTCTGAAAGAGCGTCAATCGAAAGTTCAGCTTCCAAACATTGTTTTCTTGCTCAAGCTCTTTTTTGAAAAGATGTTGAAAGCGGAACCTTAGAATCTCAACCCTTTGGGTTGAGCAGCTGGGTTTTCCTTTCTGCTCAAGCTTTTTCTTGAATGAACCTTTAGAAAAGGTTCAATCCAAACGAGCCTTTAGAAAAGGCTCGAGCCAAAGGGAAGCGATACGGAGCGTCAGCGAAGTGAAGCTCCTTTTTGCTCCAGCTTTTTCTTGAAAAAAGCTGGGTTAACGCTTTCTTTTCCAAAAAGAAAGGGTTATATGGAATTGTGTTTTCTTTCCGTTAACGCTTTCTTTTCCAAAAAGAAAGGGTTATTGTGAAAGGAGCGCGTTCTCTATGTCCTCTGCTGTGATGTTCTCCACTGCCTGCTCAAGCTCCTGATTAAGAACATCATACGCTTTGTCCAAAACTTCTCCTGTTACTTTGCCTTGTTTTTCCTCTTGAGCAGTTTGAATGCAACCGCTTGTAAATATCACTGATAATAAAAGCACACAGAGTATTAATGTTACTATTTTCATAGTAATTCACCCTTATTTGTTGCTTTGCCCCCCGGAAGAGTCAATTATTGAAACCAAAGAAGACTTCACAGTTCCTGTACCAATAACTTTTACTTCTGATTTGCTATTGTTTACAGTTTCTGACACTGCTTTACAAATTCTCGGGTGTTTCTCACAGAAAACTTGACACTGTTCTGATTGTGGGTGTTTTTTACAGTAACTTGTTATGTCAGCCACAACTTCTTTGCAGGCTCCCGGGTGCTCTTTACAGTAATTCACGCACTTTGGGTGTCCTGCATTACCAACACAGAACATTGCTAATTCTTTGGAAACCACTTTACAGGCTACAGGATGCGCTTTACAATATTCTTTACACTTTTCGCTGTTTGGCTGCTTTATACAGAAATCAGCCAAATTCTTTACTAATTTTTGGCATGCTTTTGGATGTTCCTTGCAATAATCTATGCAGTTTGGATGTTTTGGATGTTCTATGCAAAAGTCCGCAAGGTTTTTTACTACGAACCTGCATTTTTCTGGGTATTTTGCGCAGTATTCTCTGCACCTCTGTGTGTTTGGTCTTTTCAGGCAATAGCTTACCATATCCACTTCAAGTGTTCTGCAAATCCTGGATTTTGGATGTTCTTTGCAGAAATCCGTAGCTCTTTTCATTCCGTATAATACACAGTCTTCTATTTCCGGATGCTCTTCACAGTATTTTTTAACGAAAATCCTGCACCTTGCATCCCTAAGTTTGTTATCTTTTATGCAGTACTCCTTGAATATCTCTTTACATTTCTCATCGTTTGGATGCGTCATGCAATAATTCTGAAGATTTCCTTGCCTGCATATTGACGCAACTCCTGGAGACGGTGAAGCGCATATGCTTTTTACAGCTGCCCTTACTTTCTCTTTTATTTCGACTGGTTTAAACGGCCTTTCTGCTTCAATTATATATATATAATAAGTTGAATCTTCTATCACGACTGTTCCTGCCCACACATCAATGTTTCCTTTTGAAACTGACGACACATCAAAAGTTCCAACCTTTGTGTTATTTTTAAAAATATCACCCGAAGCTTTACCTTCTTCAAGTGTTATATCTTTTAATTTGTATCTGGTATCATCCAATACTAGAATACCTATTGTTAGTTCCGTTTCCTCTCCTGCCCAGACAACTTTTAAAGTTCCTATTCCAGCCTTTGCCAGCATAAAGTTCATCGGATCGTCTGGAGAAACCGCAACACCTTTTCCCAGAAAACCAATTGTTTTTATCTTTGGTTTTATTACTGTCTGAGCTCCAAGTGTTTGCTGTGCCATTACAGGACTTATTATTACCAGCAAAACCATGAATACAGACATTGCTCGTTTCATTTTTTACCTCCTTTCACACCTTTATAATTATTATATTAAGCAGATATTATATATATTTTTTCGGTGAAGCAAGGATTTGCGACAAAACTCAACACCCCTCCTGATCCAAGGGACACCAACACCTTCAAGATACATGCTTCTGGTACACTATCGCCAAGATAAAACTGGTTTATGAAAAGCAGCCTTTAAGGATGTGCCTGTTCTTTTCTTTTTTAACAAGTCTTTTCAGGTGGTTATGCTCTGTATGTCTTATTTAATCTCTTTTAGCGTGTTTCATACGCTGTATAATTATGGTCCGAATTTCAGCTTTTCTGTCGGGGTTTTAAAAAGTTTTGTCGTTAACTGTAATTTATGAAAGGAGATGAATATAAAATGGACATGAATAATAAAACAGAAGGTGTAATTGCCATCTTAGCGGCTTTCTTCGTGTTGTTCTCAGCAATGCTTAACCCAAAAATTTCCGCAGGATTGGCTGTTGTTTTCCTTGTCGTATTGACTTCATACAAATTATATCAAAGTAAAACAAAACGAGGTAGCAAAATGGAGAAAGACAAACTCCGAAAAATTGCTATTGCTGCGCTTTCGGTAATAGTAACAATAAGTGTAATAGCATATCTCAATACACTGCCGGGACCGGTTTTTGAGAAACCATACTGGGTTGGCATTATTGCATTGCTGTTCCTGTATTGGATAATTTTTATCAACTGGTCCAAACGTAAAAGAAAATAAGCACGGCGTCCCTTCGCCGACTCTTCGGATTGCTTCGCAATCCCCGTTCCTGTCGGAAGCGTATAACATCGGGTAAAAGAGAAATCAAGGATTTCCCCAAATTGAGCCTTCGGCTCAACTTCGTTTATCCGTCACTCGTTAACTCCAATCGTTAGCTCGGGCTTTTATGATAAATAAGAAGAAGTAAATTTAGTAGGGGCTTTGGCTTTTACCAGTTTCTACTAAAGCACCAAGCAATTGCTTTTTGATTTTTTTCTTGATTTCTCGAAGATGATAACTTTGATATTTTTTCTCTTATTAAATTTTCACGTTTTTCTAACACTTTTCTATATAACGGATCTTGGGTTGAAGCGTATAACTCTCCTTTGCAGACAAGTCTTCCGTGATATTTTCTGCTAACTTTATTAATATCATTTATCCTAACAGAGTTAGGACATGATGTTTCTTTACCATCGGGTTGGATATATTTTAAACCTTCATAACCTAATGGACAATCCATTAAAGTGTATTTACCAGAAGCAACTTTTCTAATTATCCCTTCTGTACTAAATTCTAACAGGTCCTTATAACCGTCATCATACAATTCTTCAAGTTGCTCTAATACTGTTTCTAAATCTGCTATCTCCAAATTTCCATTTCTATTCCTTATTTTAGCGTGGTATAAATCGTTGAACTGTATAACTCCTAAATCCTTTGCCATTCTAACAGCATTTTTAACATCATTTTGGTTTCCTTTGTGGATCCTATAATTCCAAGCTGCGTCTATTCCTTCATTTACTAAGTTTTCAATTGCTTTTACAGCTGATTTATAGAGTCCTGGCCTTGACAGATCATTTATTTCTTCATTTGAACCATCTAATGAGACAATCACTTGTCCATCGGTTTTTTTATACAATTCATTTAATCTTTTTGCAGCTTCTTTATCAACAAAAGTCCCATTAGTTGTGATAAAAAGATACAATCCTTTATTAACAACATAATCTAATGTTTCCCATACGCCATCAAACATAAACGGTTCTCCACCTTTTAAATGGAAAATTCCTTTTCCATTATCATATCTGTTACAATATTCTGCCCACAAATCTATAAGTTTCTTCATCTCTTTTGAACTGATATTTACATCGTCTCTGATTACATTACAACCTATACATGCTGCATTACAGTTATAGGACTGAGCGACTATCAAATGTGGAATATATAACCTTCTCGTTTCAGGATTTCCTAACATTGCATATTTCATTTTTCTTTACACCTTTGGCTAACTATGGAATAGTATAACCAAAAGACTATTTATATTTTTGTTGTTAAATTTTTTCCACAATATTTATATACTAGCTGTTCTATTTTATATTCATGGAAATCACAACTGTAAAGAAAACACTTGAAGAATTAGGATTTGATGAAAAAGAAACAAGAGTGTATTTAGCCCTCTTAAAAATAGGAGAAACCACAGCTACAAAAATATCTCAAGAAACGAAAATAGAAAGAACTCTTGTATATTACATAATTGAAAAACTTATCAACAGAGGTTTAGTTAGTTTTAAGCTCAAAAACAATGTAAAATATTATTCTGCCTCAAATCCTGAAAAAATATTGGAAGAAATCAAAGAAAAAGAAAAATCATTTCTTAAAATATTACCTTTCCTAGAACAAATCAGAAAAAAAGCTTATGAAGAAGAAGTTAAAGTTGATATTTACAAAGAAACAGCTGGACTAAAAGCTGTAATGAATGATATGTTTAAGCATGGAAAAGAATTTCTTGTTCTAGGAGAACAAGGACAAATTCAAAAAAACTATCCTATTATCTATCAACAGTATCTT
>QMZY01000018.1 GCA_003663415.1 Candidatus Aenigmatarchaeota archaeon | reverse complement strand
AGTCGTAGGGAAACCGTTAAGTGGGTCGCCTGGGGAGTACGGTCGCAAGGCTGAAACTTAAGGGAATTGGCGGGGGAGCACACAAGGGGTGGAGGCTGCGGTTCAATTCGACTCAACGCGAGGAACCTTACCAGCGGCGACAGCAGAAAATGTGCATGACGACTTGAACTGGTTGTTCAAATCGTCCGTCTGCAGTGAAGGTCAGGCTGAAGGTCTTACCAGACAAGCTGAGAGGTGCTGCATGGCCGTCGTCAGTTCGTGCCGTGTAAGCCTTTCTTTACAGAAGCTGTCGCTTTCTCAAAGAAAGCCTTGGGAAAGAAATATGCAAAAAAGAAAGGCTTCGGTAAAGGTGTCCTGTTAAGTCAGGAAACGAACGAGACCCGCACCCTGTGTTACTACTGGGTCCTTTGGGCTCAGGTACTCACAGGGGACCGCTGGCGACAAGCCAGAGGAAGGGGCGGGCGACGGCAGGTCAGTATGGTCTGAATCCGCTGGGCAACACGCGGCCTACAATGGCCGGAACAATGAGATGCGACCCTGAAAAACCGTCTGCTAACACTGAACAAAGATTGCTTGGATATTCAAGCAGACTTTTCGCAATGTTAGCAATCGGTACAGAAGGGGGAGCTAATCTCTAAATCCGGTCTTGGTTCGGATCGAGGACTGCAACTTGTCCTCGTGAAGGCGAAATCCCTAGTAGTCGCTGGTCATCATCCAGCGGCGAATAAGTTCCTGCTCCTTGCACACACTGCCCGTCAAGCCAACCGAGTGGGTTTTTGGTGAGGCTCTGGTTTTTGCCAGAGAGGTTAACGATTGTTTCCGCAGTCGTTTCTCTGGATTCAAACCACGAACCCGCAAGGTGGGCTAAGTCGTAAAAGCCTTTTACAAAAAGGCTTTAGCCAAAAGGGTAAGGGGCTTCGACAAACAAGGTAGCCGTAGGGGAACCTGCGGCTGGATCACCTCCTTATATTTCCCAAAACTGTAAAAGGTTTCACAAAAGCATACCATGGGCTGGTAGATCAACTGGTAGATCGCTGCCCTTGCAAGGCAGAGGCTGTGGGTTCGAAAGCGACCCGAAGGTTCCTCAAAGAGCTAGACCTGTTTGAGGGTTTAGCCTGAGAATCCCACCCAGTCCATAAATTCACAAATCTTTATATATAATAAAATTCACAGGTTAACTATCTGAGCTGTTCAGAGTTAGTTGTTTCCTGGTGGCAGCAGGGAACACTAGCAGCAGGGTAGTATCAATTTCTCTGAACACTCAGAAATTATGCTCATAAAGATGAAACTCGTCATTTAGATGGCGGGTGGAAAAGAGAAAGGATATATGAAATGGTTGAACCGTCCCAATTTGAGGTAAAACTGATGACAGAGTGAACACAACCTGATATCCTTCCAATGATTACATAGGTGAGTGTCCGCTAGAGATGAAAGTATCCGCTAGAAGGACCAGTAAGGTTATATGGTGGATGGCTTGGCTCAAACACCGACGAAGGAGGTGGCAAGCTGCCATAAGCCTGGGGTAGCCGCATGCAGGTTTTGAACCCAAGATCTCCGAATAATCGACTGCTAACACAGAATATAGACGGCTTTGCTATTGAAGCGGTCTATTAGCAGAGTTGGCCGTCGGTGCGGACAGGACTTCCTGCCCATTTGGGCGTTCCTGCCTTTAAGTAGGAACGGGGACCCCGGGAATTGAAACATCTTAGTACCGGGAGGAAAAGAGACCAACAGGCATTCCCTGAGTAGGGGCGACCGAAAAGGGAGAAGAACAAACCGAACCTCTCCAGAAATGGAAGAGGAATGTGGGGTTTGGACTTGGGCTTAGCCTAACTTTCTGACCTGAAGTCAGCTGGAACGCTGTGCCATAGAGGGTGATAGCCCCGTAAGGGAAAGAAAGAAGGTTAATACCAAGTTTCCAGAGTACTGCTCCTTGAAGATGGAGTGGAAAGGTGGGAGACAACAACTCCCAATTCTAAATATTGTTTGAGACCGATAGCGCACTAGTACCGTGAGGGAAAGCTGAAAAGAACCCTTAGCAGGGGGTGAAAAGAGCCTGAAACCATATAACCACAGGTGGATATGGCTTGTTTACCCTTTCGAAGGACAAAGAAAGATTCACGCTTCTTTAGAAGCGTGTTTTCGTCCAGTCTGCAAAGATTATACGAAGAAAGGGGTTTCAAGTCATATCGTCAGTTTTGAAACACTTGGCAAGGAGTTTATCTCTGTGGCGAGGTTAAGGTTTCCGGAGCCAGAGCGAAAGCGAAACTCCCGCAGACCCTTTAAACGGAGCTTGCTTTGCATATTTCTTTGAGAAAGCAACTTCCGTAAAGAAAGGTTCAGGGGAGTGGGTATGAAAGTGCCCAAGTCACAGGGATAAGACCAGAAACCGGTCGATCTAGCCCTGGGCAGAGTGAAGTCTGGTGAAAACCAGATGGAGGCTCGTTACCGTTGCTGGGATTCAAACCGCTCGGGTGACCTGGGGCTAGGGGTGAAAATGGATTGGCGACTTGGTTAAAGAGACAATGTCGTCTTTCCCTTCGAAGCTAAACGAGACCGGTGATAGCTGGTTCCTCCCGAAAGACCCTTTTACAGGAGGCTTATGCTTCCTCAAAAGCGTCTACGGAAAATCTGTAAAGGGGTTCCGGGATATGAGTCGCAGCTCAGCCTTGCTGGAGGCAGGTAAGGGGGTAGAGCTACTGATTAGATAACCAAGGGGAGAAAATAAAGACCTTTTTGGTTTTTAATCTCAATCCCCAGTTATCTTGTCAAACTCAGAATCCCTTACCGCCGTAGAAGGCAGGAGTGAGGGTACGGGATAAGCTCGATATCCGAAAGGTAGAGAAACCAGTTCAGGGTTAAGGTCCCAAAAATCGATGGACGTTCCTTTGGAATGTCTTTCGAATGGAATGCATGTTAAGTGAGGAAGGGTGTCTTCAACCCCAGACAGTGGGGAGGTTGGCTTAGAAGCAGCCATCCTTTAAGCCTTTTTACAGGAGTTTCACTTCCTCAAAAAGGCTTAAGCGAAAAACCTGTAAAAAGGAGAGAAAGAGTGCGTAACAGCTCACCCACCGATGGTTGAGGGCCCTGACAATGGACGGGACTAAACATGCTACCGAGACCCTGAATTCCGAAAGGAGTATAGTAGGGAGGTGTTTTGTGGGGGTAGAAGTCTGTGCGAAAGTTTGGATGGACCCCACAAAAACAAGAATCTTGCCGATAGTAGCAGCAAAGTTCGGTGAGAATCCGAACCACCTAAATAGATGGACGCTTCTCTTGAAGTGTCTTTCCAAGGTAAAGGAAATGGACGTTTCCAAAGAAACGTCTTTCCAAGGTAAAGGGCTAGGGTTCCTCAGCAACGATCAACAGACTGACGAAGATGTAGAATGACGGTTTTCTGGATTGAACAGAACCGTCCGTTGAAGTTTTCGTCTTTCTGGTCGAATCGGCTGAGGGTTAGTCGGTTCTAAGGCATATCCTAACTGGAATATGCCGAAAGGGAAGCAGGTTAATATTCCTGCACCAGAAGTGTACGCGCGGCAACGCAAGACCAGTTTCTGACGCTCCGGGATAAACCAACCGGTTTGCCGGCTAACTGTTGAAGCCTGTGGAGTACCATAATGGTGAGATACAGGTGAATGCAGGAATGGCCCTCCTTAGAGGGTTTGGTTGATTTCTGGAGCCCGTGAAAAGGGAACTGGTAAGGAAACTTCTGACCGTACCGAGAACCGTTAGGTGTCTACCGAAGTTTTTTAAATTTTTGCACCATTATATAATCTATGTCCGAGATATTTTACAAGGCTTCCGGTAACGGTGACTTTCTGAGGGCGATATTCATCGCTCAGCAGGAATGTCCGAGTCTGCCGGTTGTGAACTCGGGCGTTAAGTCGTCTGAGTTTGTAAAAAAGCACAATATACCATGTGAAAAAAACGAGTATGTCTGTTTTTTTCCAAGACTCTTGGAAGACAATGAATTGAAAGCCTTGTCAAGACAAGGTTTGTATCTGGAAAAAATAGAGTTCTGATGTTTGTTCTTCGGTAGACCCCGGGAATCTGGTGCCCCTCCCTGAAATCGATTGATGACGAATGTCATCCTTCGTCTGTAAGGGGAAGGTGTGTTAGGAGAAATCCGTCCAGGGAATTCGGCAAATTGGCCCCGTATCTTCGGTAGAGTTGGATGCTTCTTTGAAGCATCTTTCGCCGTAAAGGGGTGCCTACTGCCCTGACTCAGTCAGGACCAGTAGGTCGCAGTGACAAGGGGGGTCCGACTGTTTAACAAATAACCTTTTCTTAAAAAGAAAAGCTTAACCAAAAGAAGGGGTTAGTTGAAAAACGTAGGGGAGCGCCAAGCAGAAAGTAGATTGAAAGTCTTTTGGACTTTCCTGCCTGTTTATGCTTTGTACGCTTCCTGAGGCCTGCCCAGTGCCAGTGTGTTAAACCCGGGTTCAACCGGGTGAAGCCCTGGTAAACGGCGGCGGTAATAGATGGATTCCGAAGGGAATCTTTCCACCGCACACTCTGACCGTCTTAAGGTAGCGTAATCCCTTGCCGGTTAATTGCCGGCCTGCATCAATGGCTTAACGAGATCCCCACTGTCCCGGACGGATGCCTAGTGAACTCAATGTCCAGTGCATATTCTGGAGTCCTTCAGCGGGACGAGAAGACCCCATGGAACTTTACTGCAGCCTGGTGTTGTGGTATGGGAATGGCTGTATAGTGTAGGTGGGAGCCTTCGAAGCAGGATCGTCAGGTCCTGTGGAGGCAGCAAGCAGACTGATGGAGCAAAGCTCCATCCTGCCTGCAAATGTAACACCACCCTGCTCTTCTCATACTGCTTACCCCTAGATAGAAGAAGCCTTTAAGCTTCTTTCTAAGGGAAGGGAACAGCACCTGGTGGGCAGTTTGACTGGGGCGGTACACCTCTGACAAAAGCAGATGGACGCAAAAACGTCTTTCCTTTGAAATCAGAGGTGCCCAAAGGTCTCCTCATCCCGGTCAGAAATCGGGAGTAGAGTGTAAGGACAAAAGGAGGCCTGACAGGATCCTTGACAACAAAGTCTCTTCACATTTTTCGCTAAAGCCTTTTGGCAGAAGCGAAAGCTCTTGTAAAAAGGCTTTGTTATAAGGGATCCTGACGCGAAAGCGTGGCCTAGCGATCCCCTATGCCTCATTGGTTGGAGGCTAGGTCTGACAGAAAAGTTACCCTGGGGATAATGGAGTCGTGGCGGGCGAGAGTCCATATCGACCCCGTTCATTGCTTCTCCGCCGTCGGCTCGGCTCTACCTGGGCGTGCAGCAAAGCCTTTCTTTACGGAAGTTACCACTTTCTCAAAGAAAGCCTTGGGAAAGAAATACGCAAAAAAAGAAAGGCTCTGTAAGCGCCCAAGGGTGGGGGTGTTCACCCATTAAAGAGTCACGTTAGCTGGGTTAAGAACGGTGCGAGCCAGTTCGGTCTATATCTGCTGAAGGTGTCGGTTGCCTGAAGGGAAGGCTCCTTTAGTACGAAAGGAACAAGGAGTCGTGGCCTCTGGTGTATCGGCTGTTATAAACGTTTGACAGCTTAAAACAACCCTACAAGTTGTCTTATGGTAAAAGCACGCCGAGTAGCTACGCCATAACGGATAAGCGCTGAAGGCATACGGTAGTTTGGTAGCCTGTACCAGGTTACCGGTCTAACTAAGCGCGAAACCGACCCTGAAAATAGGCAACCATTCCACAAACTGGTACGCAAGTACCGGTGCGTGGAGGAAGGTCCTGTAGACGACAGGTTTGGTGGGACCGGGGTGTAAGTGCCAAGGCAACGAGGCATTCAGCCCACGGTTACCAATCCCTGACAGGTCCTTAAATCAGGGTACTAGAAAAAGGGACACTCACCTTACTTATTATTTTTTAGTATATTCACATGTTTCATAAGAATTTTGTAAGTTTCATCTAAAGATTGTGGCATTACTTTTGTATTAGCAGTTACTTCCATAAAACCAGCGTCTCTTACATATCTAGGAACAATTTGAACATGTAAATGCAGGATAGAACCGCCAGAAAGATCTCCACCAAGGTTTAAACCAACATTAAATGCCTTTGCTCCTAGAGCTTTTTTCAAAAGTTTTATACTTTTTCTCACAAGCTCCCACATGTATTGATAGTCTTTTTCCGAAAGCTCGTTTATGTCTTCAACGTGTTTTACAGGAACAACTTCTAGGTGACCTACATTATAAGGAAAAATATTCATTATTACCATCATTCTCTTATCTTTGAACAGAACCTTTTTTGGTGTGTCTGGGTCATCTTTTGCAATGTTACAAAATATGCAACCACGGCTTTTTTTATGCTTCCTTTTTACATACTTCATTCTCGATGTTGCCCATAAATAAAATTTATACATTGAATCCCTCCAGAATATTTTTTATTGCTTTTTCCAGGTCAGATGCTTTAACTACGCCTGACGCTATAAGAACGCCTTTTGCTCCTAGTTTTATTCCTTTTTTCACATCTTCTCTGTTTTTTATACCAGCTCCTATCAGAACAGGAATTTTTTTTACAGAATTAACATTGTTTATTGTTTTGGTTATTATTTCTGGTTTTGCTTTGGATACCGAAATGTTTCCTCCTATAAGTTCTGGTGGTTCTATTGCTATAAAATCTGGGTTTAGTTTTGCTGTTTTTTTCGCTTTTCCTGGTTTGTCTATGCACACAACTGTTTTTAGTCCTGTTTCTTTTGCCCTTTTAACAGAAAGGGAAAGTGTTTTGTAATCAATTTGATGTTCAGAATGGTTTAAGAGTGTTCCTTTTGCTCCTGCTTCTTTAATAGCTTCTGGGAGAATCCATCCTGTATTGGCTCCATAGGTTATCGGGTCGATGTGTTGCGAATACACAGGCAGAGAAAGGGAAGAAAAAAGCCTTATGTCAGCTGACTGAACGCAAAGGATTATATTTACATTGGTTTTTTTTGAAAGTTTTTCAGCAATTTTTCCAATTTTGAAACCATTTTTGCCTGTGCCTTCTTTGTATGTTTTAAAGTTTATCAAAAGATAATTTCCCATACTTAAAATTATGACAAAAATGTTAATAAAAGTTTAACAATCGGGTGGCTTTGTGACAAAAATAACCAATCCTTAGTTAGTCATTTATAATTTGTTCGTGAAAAAGACATATTGGTTTTGCCTGATAATATATTATACTTTCATTTGCTCCCAGAAGAAACTTCAGGAATTTGCTGAAGGCTCTGAAGAGCAATAACACAGGTGCAGGAAGGCAGGGAACCTTCAAAATCTGCGAAGGATAGAGCAAAAACACTTCTTATCCAGCAACGCTTCATGGCAACAAACCTAAACATCGTCACGGTCTGAATATCGGGTACGAACCGAGAACCTTCCAGTAACTCAGATTTTCATCTCTTTCTATGGTTTTTATTGCCTCGGACATGAGCCTGTCCTTTCTATGCCCATGGATATCGCAGTAAAATGTGAACTCGTCCAGTTCACCGTCCTTCGGGATTGATTGGAGGTATGCGAGGCTGATGTTCCTCTCTGCCAATTCTTTCATGATGTTGTAGAGAAGCGATGGTCTATCAACACCGTGGAACTCGAATATAGCAGTGGTTTTGTCATTTCCGGTGGGTTCATTGTCATGCCTGCTTATAACAATAAACCTTGTCTTATTGTTCGGATAGTCCTGCACATCCTCGGCCAGTATCTCCAGATTATACAGTTCAGCAGCCCTTTTTGGAACCAGTGCACTCCTTTGCCTTTCATTCAGCTTCCTTATCTTCTGAGCAGCGGCAGCTGTTGAGCTTTCGTCCCTGAACTCGGCATAAGGACACAACCTCAAAAGATTTTTTCTGCACTGTTGCAATGCCTTGTCCTTGGAATGAATATATCTGATGTCTTCCAGCCCAACGCCGGGCAGTGCTGCAAGATTATGCCTTATTTGGAGTATCTGCTCATCATATATCATCACATCACTGTCACGCAATCTTTTAAGGGTTTCGTTGACCCAAGACGCGCCCCTTGTTGAGTTCAGAATCGGGACAACAGCCCTGTCAACCTCATCCTCTTCTACAGCAGCAAAGCATTCCTCAATTGTTTTATACCAGACCATTTCGGGCTCAAGCCCCCTTCTCATGCTGTACTCAATACCTGCCTCAGCAGTGAATGTTCCATCAGGCCCAAGCAAACCGAGTTTGATTTTTGATGTCATACTCTCACCTCCAGTTCTCTGGAAACAATTTCTCCAAAGTCTGTAAGCTTGGCGGGAATACCCTTGCTATCCAAGCAACCATAACTGATAAGAGAAGCCTTTCTGAGAGACCTTAAATTATTCCATACTGCTGACTCTGAACAGTTAAGTTTCTCAGAAAGAACAGGAACAAGACTCGTTACAGTGATATTTTCATGATTATCCCGCAGATAGCATAAAATCAGCTTCTGTTTTTTAGTGAGTCTTTCCCTTGCAAGAGCTATCAAAACCTTTATGGTCTTATCCAAGGAAAAGACGACCAGCGCCTTCCCGCGCCTTAGCCCCCTTCTGTTTTAATTCATATTTCATTGTGTCACCTCCTTATTAACAAGAAGAAAACAGCTGATTGCCAAAGACCAAAACAGGTCTTTAGCAGAGAATAAAGAATCTGAATAAAAACAGGTCTGACTGCAACCCGAGTACCAGGTTACTTAAATCATGTTTCAGGTTTTTTCTGTGAGTTATTCCCTTCATCCTCATCACTAAAATATTACCAAGTAACATATATAAACCTTCTGTGCAGGAAATGTTGAGACTTGTATGCTGAACAGAAAAAATAATAAAAAGAGAATTAACTAGCTCCACAGATTCGCGTCAAACACCTCCATCTCCGGCTCAAGAACCAACCGAATTTTGAGAAAAATCCTGAACAATTCGGGCAGCGAAAGATATCCGGGCGAACCTATTTTCAAAAATTAAACTATCGATGTCCGTATCCGCTGCAGATAGTGGTTTCCATTATAAAAATTTAAGTGACAAACACCAATTAGTTATATTAGCTGTGTGTTGTAGAGAAGGGGGTCTTAAGATGAAAAGAACTCTGCTTAATATATTTATATTGTTTCTCCTTCTGATGCCGCTTGCGGATGCGTCGTATGTAACAAGGTCTTTCTCCAGAACATCGGTCGGTCCCGGAGAGGTGGTTGATGTGACGCTTACTGTTGTTTTATTGGAAGGGGAAAGGTTCTACATAATAGAAGAAAGGTTTCCACAGGGCTGGACTGTAATAGACAGTGAGTATGGTAGTGTTTCAGGAGACGGTTATATAAAATGGGTGAGGTATGGAATGTCTCCTCTTCCCAACGTATCTTATGTTTACAAAGTGCAAGCGCCTGCAACACAGGGAACCTATCAATTTTTCGGTAAATATAGTCTTGAATCTGTAGATGAAGCTCCCATCACAGGCCAGAATCAGATAGAGGTAGTGTCCTGTTCTTCCTACAAAACAGAATCAGAATGTTCATCTGACCCGTCCTGTGAATGGTGCCTCGAGTGTAATGGCCATCTCTATTCTGGCGGAAACGACAGATGTGTCACTACAGGCAACTGCACGTATGCCTGTCATAAAGGTATGTGTAATGCGATGTGTGATGAAAACAGTGAGTGTCCTCCAACAGAATGCGACAGTCTAGATGGCTGCTATTCAGGGACGTACAGGGATTATCTCAACCAGACAGGTTTATGCACGGATGAGTGTCTATGTGTATCCGGGCAGTGTTCGTCTTATGTTGAGGTTATAACAGACAAAGATGGGGACGGTTATGATGTGGAATGCGATGGTGACTGTGATGATGACCCCTCTGGTTGCGGACCAAGCTGCCATCCCTCGCATCAGGAGATATGTGACGGTTATGACAATGATTGTGACGGCTCTGTCGATACAGATGCAGAAAATAATACATTAAGTCAGCACTGCGGTCCAGAAAATGAAACGGGCATCTGTACGTTTGGATTGAGATACTGTGAATCCGGTAATTGGAGCATGAACTGTTATGATGCTGTGTATCCAAGGATCGAGATATGCAACGGAAAGGATGATGATTGTAACGGAATTATAGACGATGTTGGAGGGGGTGCTTCGATAGAAGAAACTGCCTGCAGGTGTTATAATGGGAGTGCAGCGTTTCCAGACGAGTTGTGCCCCCAGAATGGTATCGATGACAACTGCAACGCCTATATCGATGAAGGGGAATGTAATGTTTCAGGGGTAGTTTGCGAAGATGGAGAATCCAAACCATGCCTTCCTTCCGGCTACAACAATACAGGTGAATGCAGACCAGGAACACAGATATGCCGAGAAGGCAGATGGGGAACTTGTGAAGGTACAGTGGGTCCTGTGAAAGAGATATGGGACGGTAAAGACAATGACTGTGATGGAGAGATAGACGAAACATTTGAATGCAAGTTCGGTGAAAGAAGAGAATGTGGTTCTAATATAGGAAGGTGCAGGAATGGTGTAAGATACTGCACTGGCGGGTATTGGAGCAGCGAATGTCTGAACGAAACAAAACCCATCAGAGAGATATGTGAAAACAATATAGATGATGACTGCGACTCCGAAACAGACGAGGAAGACTGTATATATGAGAGTAACAGCACATGCTACACAGGAGAAATACCCCAGTCAGGTTGTGTGTGTGGGGGCGTTGTATATAGCAGAGGCTACTGCTGTAGCGGCATCTATTCTGAGAGGCCGTGTGTGAACTATTTTCCTATAGTTCTTATATCTCTGGGTACGGTTGTGCTGATAGTGCTTTTCATGCTTGTATTGTATTTCAAATCAAAAGGAAAGGAACTCACATGGGATGAACTGAAAAGGAAATGGGGCAATAGTGCATCAGATATAGTTCTTAGAGATATTGAACATAAAGAATTCAGGTAAAACATTCGAGCCATGTCTTTAATACGTTTCTAAGTTCAGAAAAGTCAACGCTGCCTATAATATATTTTACCACATATGTCAACAGTTCCTGTGTAGTTATACATGTGTTGGGTTTGCACTTGCCGCTCTCTTGGCAAGTGTAATCAGGCGGGCAACCGCAAACAGAACATCTGTTAACAAGGTTTCCGTTCTCGCAATATTTTGGTTTGTTTGCAGAGCACTGACCATAGGGTGTGCCGTCACTACATGTCTGACCAGCAGACCCTGTAGTGGTGCCTCCGCTTTCTACTATCACCTTTGGATGGTAGGTTCCTTCGGATGAATAGGAACACACATCCGGAGCAGTGTAGGAATATGTGCAAACATTCGGTGAACGGCATTCGATTTCAGCATTGT
>QMZY01000017.1 GCA_003663415.1 Candidatus Aenigmatarchaeota archaeon | reverse complement strand
GGTTTTATTGTCACAAACACACTCGAATATTCTTGCATTTGCAATCTCTTCGTATCGCTTGGTTATTATGATCTTCTGGTTTTTTGTTTTTTGAAACAGAGAAAGAGCTTTTTTAAACATGTTTTTGCTGAACCTGTCCATAATTCCGTCAACAAGCAGAGCATAACCTTTGTTTGTTTTGTTTGTGAAATCCAGAAGCTTGTTGTAAAGAGATTCTCCGATTGAGCATGCATTCACGCTTTTAGCAGCAAAATTGTTCCCGGTTTTTAAATCCAGAGTTTCAGCAATGAGTTCAATCTCTATCCTGCTGTTTTTGTGTTCTATCAAGTCTTTGAGCAAAGCCTCATTCCCGGATATTCCTGCAAGAATACATTTTAGAATCGTGCTCTTACCCGAAGCTGTCATGCCTGTTATAATGTTTACGCCGTCAATAAATTCCAGCGATGCGTGCCTCCATAGACCGATGTTTTTTATTCTTATCGCCCTGATTTTTGGTACATAAAAAATTCCGTTTTCCGCATTCTTTTGTAACACTTCGTTCATATGTTGTTGTTGAAACGAAGTTATTTAAGATTTGCGGACACAAATGCTGAAAAGGATCAGAGAAACCGGCTTCCCGGCAAGGATTGAAATGTGAGTTCTATTTAAAGAAAGAAAAATTATTTAAATATATGGTATCTAAGTATACCATATGGAAATATTTAATACCAACTGGAAAGTTTTGATACCGATATTCAAATATCCAACCAAGGGGCTGGGCATAAGGGAGATTTCCAGACTTTCTAGCGTTGCCCATCCCTCTGTTTTGAAAATAATTAATGGTCTTGCAAAGGAAGGGGTAGTTAGAGTCGAGAAGAGGGAGAAGCTCCATCTTGTTAAGGGAAATTTTGAGAATGAAGATTTTCTTGAATTGAAGAGATTATATAATCTGCTTTCTCTAAAGGAACTCACTGATTTTTTAAAGGAGAGATTTGATCCTGAGGTGATAATAGTTTTGGGTTCCTATTCTAAAGGAATGGATTTTGAGGAATCTGACATAGATATATACATGGGTTCAAAAAAATTCAGAATAAACCCAAGGGATTTGAGGAAATTCGAGGAAAGGCTCGCACGAAGAATAGATATATTTACAGGTAATTTAAAGGGATTTCCCGATGAACTGAAGGAGAACATAATCAACGGGGTGAAACTCTGGGGATGGTTGAAAATATGATTATGAGTTTTAGATACTACCTTGAAAAAGGAAGCGTAAGGAAAGACACCAAAGACGTTAACAGAGCAAAATCTTTGTCTGAAATTGTTAAAAAACGGATGGAAACAGCAAGGAAAATGGAACCCAATTTTAAACTGGAATTTGCCTATGAATCCGTAATAGAGAGCATAGAAGCTGTTATGGCGGTGAATGGATACAAAAGCTATTCACATGAAGCCAATATTGCATATCTCCGGGTTTTGAGTTTTCCTGAAAGTGTGGTGGTCGAAGCAGACAAACTCAGAATAAAAAGGCATAGAAGTAAATACTATGGGGGAAAGGTGCCTGAGGAAGAAGGGGATAAGGCAATAAAAACAGCAGAAAGGATTATTCGAAACTGGAGAATATCTTAAAAGAAAGGTTGAATAACTAAGTTATTTTTAAAATTGAAAGCAGGGAAATAATAGCTGTAAGAGGACCGAGGCACTGCGGAAAAACAACGCTTTTACTGAGAATTAAAGAAATTCTCAAAAACAGGGGCGTGGAAGAGGAATGTATCCATTATGTAAACTTTGAGGATGACTTGACCAAACTTAAATTTGAAGAGACTCCAAAAGAATTTATCGAATTCCATATCCTTTCGAAGCGTAAACAATATTTTTTGATGGATGAGGTTCAGTATGTAAAGGATATAGGTAAAAAACTGAAACTTATATTTGATTCCTTTGAAAATGTAAAGCTGATTATAACGGATTCATCTTCTTTTAATATGATAAATCTTGGCGCATATCTTGTGGGAAGAGGTTTCTGAGAAATTTTTTAATTTGATAAATATTCATTGTAAAAAATTAGATTTGTTAAATAAAAGAATTTGATACCATATGAATAAAAAATTAAACATCCCTTATTCCTTCTCTGATTACTCTGAAAACCGCTTCTCCTTCCGGCAGGCAGGGGGAATCTATGAGTTTTGCTATTCTTTTTGTGTCTTTGCTTTTTCTCAGGTAAAGCCTGAATGTTGCCTGGTGCCCCAAGATATGGCCGCCTACCGGAGCGGTTGGGTCTCCAAAAAGAATGTCAGGTCTTGCCATTACCTGGTTTGTTATATATACAGCAAGGTTGTATACATCAGCAAGCCTCTGCAAATCATGAAGATGTTTGTTTAGTTTTTGCTGCCTGTTTGCAAGCGTGCCCCTTCCCGTATAATCGCTTCTGAAAGAGCTTGTCAGGGAATCAACAACAAGCATTTTCACGTTTTCCTTTTTTATATAATCCTCTGCTTTTTGAACAAGAAGAATCTGGTGGTCAGAATTGTAAGCTCTGGCAACAAGAATGTTATCCAGCGCTTTTTTCGGGTCCAATCCGGCTCCTTCTGCCATCTCCATTATTCTTTCCGGCCTGAAAGTCTGCTCTGTGTCTATAAATATGGCTTTTCCTTCAAGGCCGCCTTTGTCTTTCGGGAGCTGAACATTTACAGACAGCTGGTGTGCAAGCTGCGATTTGCCAGAACCAAAAGCGCCGTGCGCTTCTAATATAGACTGCGTTTCAACCCCGCCGCCAAGCAGTTCGTCCAGAGCCTTGGAACCAGTGGTTATCTTTCCTATCTGTTCCCTTTTTTTTAACACGGCGCTCGCAGGGTCAAAACCCATTTCAAGTTTTTCCCTTGCGGCGTTTATTATTTTTGCCGCGGTTTCCTCTCCAATGCCAACTTCGGTGGCAAGTATTCCCGAAGAGGATGCGGCAATAGACATTAAATTATCATAGCCCGCTTCTTTGAGTTTTTCCAGTGTTTTTTCTCCAACACCCGGCAAACCCTCTATCTCGTTTTTGCTCATTTTATAACCTGTTTAATTTTTGAAATTTTAATTATTTAAGCGTATGGACAGGCTTATTCCACTATTCCGATAAACTTTCAAGCTCTTTAATAAGGTTTTCGCATTCCTCTCTTGGGTTTATGTCTTTTATGTCATTCGCTATTAATTCAAGGTTTTCTGTTATTTCGTTTTTCTTTACCCTGCCTGTTATTATGTATTCTTTTCCCAAACCTTCAAAATTTTCAAACAGAACAGAACTGTCCGCTTTTTTTTCTGCCTCTTCCCTCATCTCCTTTATACTCTTTCCTGCAAGTTTTTCCGCAACATTCCTGAAAAAAACAACCCTTATGTTTCCTGTGCCGTCATCTATTACGCCTGAAATAACAACCTGATAGTCAGGCTTCACCTCTCCGTGCTCTTTGCATATCCATTTTTCTTTGTCCTGCGCGAGTCTTAAACCGCATGTCGGGCATATCTCATAAAAGGGGTTCTTTCGGAAGACCTGAACAAGGGCTGCCCTGACCTCTGCGTAATCGCCTTCTTTCAGGTCTTTTATTTCCTTTCTTTTAACCGCTGTAAACTTTTGCGCGATCTGCGAGGATTCAGGCAGGTTCACAACCTCGTCAACCTTCTCTATTCTTCCCCTTCCAAGCCTCAGTTCAAGGTTTCCCCTGTTGTCAAGCCTTACAAACCCTCTTGTTATTTTAACAACATCATCCGGTTTTATATCCAGTTCCTTAACAAGGCTTACCTCATCATTCCATAAAGAAAGCCGCACCACGCCCGTTTCGTCTCCAAGAAGAATGTTCAGAACAGAACCCGTCTGGCCGTTCCTTTCGAATTCCCTTATATCAGAAACATCTATAACCTTTCCCACAAGTTCAACCGACCTTAAGCCTTCAACAAGGTTTTTTATTTTCAGCTGCCTTTTTGTTTCTTTTAGAAGGCTTATTCCAAGCTCTCTCGCAACAATATAGGCTGCTCCTTCCTTGGAAACCAAGCCGGAAAGCTCCTCTTCTTTTTCCTCTATGAGTTTGTTTACCTTTTCTTCAGTATATCCTGCGTGTTTGCATATTTTTTCAATGATTTCTTCAAGCGAGAACATAGTGTATTTTTGGAAGGAAAATTAATAAGCTTTGGTTAGATGAAAATAGTGGGAGAATGGTGGGATAACTTTAAATTCTTTTAGGTTATAAATTTATTGGAAAGCATGAAAAGATTGTTTGGGGTAACTTTTATAAGCCCGCGCAATGTGTCAGAAAAGGAAATAAGAATGTTAAAAAGGCATAATAAATTAAAAAGGTACAAGAAGAGTATAAAATATGCGGGAGTTTACCCGTGTTCAGAGCTTTCCGGATATTTGAAAGAACAACAGGGTTATGAGTCTGGAATTCCGCCGGCGCCCGTGTTTATGTTAGTGGAAGGGAATGAACAAACTGTGTACAGATTATGCGACATTTTTTCTCACAAGAACAAAAAGAATCCATTTCCCAGCCCTATTAACACATACTGGGTTTTTTATCCAAGAAAACGCATGGAAACGTACGGTAATATATTATTGGTTCCTGAAATTCCTCTTTGTTTAAACAAGAAAAAATACAGAAAAGTTAAGCAGCTCTATGTTCCTGATTTCGACAGTCTCAGTCTTCAGGACAAGTGCGAATTATGCAAATTTAATCCGTATAAATTGTTCAATTTTTTTGAAGATTTTGAAGTTTCCGAGACAGCAAATATTACTCTTGAGATATAAAATTTTTTTATATCCTGAATTCTTAATTTTTTTATGAAAACACGAAAAAAAGAAAGAATTCTTGTATTAAATATTGACAGAGACAATGACATTGGTAGAAAGGCTTTTGTCAAAGGTCCTGTTATAGGAAGGGAAAGGGTTCTTGAGACAGCTATAAAAATGGGTTTGAGCGACCCGGAAGACACTGATTTCAATGCCCTGTTTCAGACCGTGAAGGTTTATGATGAGATTAAAAAACAATACAAAACCGAGGTTGCTGTTCTGACAGGAGACGCGCATGTGGGTATAAAATCAGACAAAGAGATAGCAAAACAGCTTGATGAGGTTTTAAAAAAATTCAATGCCGGGTTTGTTATTTTTGTTACAGACGGGAAGGAAGATGAATATGTGATTCCAATTGTCCAGTCAAAGGTTCCCATACTTTCTGTAAGAAGGGTTGTCGTAAGGCAGGCAAAAGAACTTGAATCGACCTATTACAAAGTAAAGGATTTTCTTGCAGACACAGAGAAAAACCCAAAGCTTGCAAGATTTGTTCTTGGGTTGCCCGCGTTGATGCTGATAATCTATGCCCTGTTTGGCTTGAATGGATGGAGATTTATAATAGGCGTTCTGGGCGTTTATCTTTTTATAAAAGGGTTCAGGCTTGATGATGTTGTGGTGGGGGCTGTAAATGAGTTTAGAATATCGTTCACAAGGAGAAGGTTTGCTTTTTTCGGATATGTAACAGGCATAGTGTTTGTTGTTCTGGGAACATACAGCGGTTATGAGGCGTGCATGCAATGGCTTGACTATACTGTTTTTGAGATTTTTGCAAGTTTTGTAACAGCTTCCATATATTATTATTTTCTGGGGGGCACGCTTGCATGGCTGGGAAGGAACATAAGCATAAAGAAGAGGAGGTTTAGAAAGGTTTTGGCTGTTCCTGTTTTTGGTCTGGCGCTGTCAATAGTTATATATTATGCTGCCAGAATTATCCTTTTTCCTCAAACGCCAACTCTCACTTTTCTTTTGAGCATAGCAACGGGTTTTGTGCTTATGTTTATAGCTGCTGTTCTTGAGTGGAAATAAGGCTCTGTGCACCGGCATGGTTTCGCTGATTATAGCAAACGATATAATTGGTTACAAAGATATCGTTTGCTGGTTGTTCCTGACGGTTTGCAATTTATTGCGTCAGGAACTATAACTCTCACTTTTGGGATTGAAAATTTAAGAGTTTTTTATAAAACATTTATTTAATTATATATTTTTCAACAGATTTAATTTTATATATTTTTTATAAAAAATCTGATTGAATAAGTTTAATTAAATAAATTTATTAGAAAATATATAATTAAATAGCGTTCACAGAAAATAACATTTAAATATTTAAAATACAATAAAATTACATGAAAAGTGAGAACAATGCCTCTGTTCTTGAGGAGCTTTTTTTGAGAGACAAGCCTGCAAGAATCCTTCTTGGCCTTAAAACAGCAAAAGAGTCTGTATATGCGACCATTCTTTCAAAAGAAGCGGATTGCACATATTCTCATACAATTAAAATACTGAACATACTGGAAAATTTGGGGATTATAAAAACAGAAAAAAAAGGCAGGATAAAAAAAGTTATGCTTACAGATGACGGATGGGATATTGCTCATAACCTGGAAGCAATGATAAAAAAAATCCAGCAAATAGAAACTGGGAAACCAAAAAACCAGAACAAAAAGAAAAGGCAGAAAAAACAGTGAAATTTTCGCAAAATCGGACATTTTAAAAAAGTTGGTTTTTTTGGGCATTTGAGAGGGTCTATACCCTAGGTTCCAAGGAGAAAACAGACCAAAAAAGACAAGTTTTTTATGTTAAACAAGCTTTGGTTTACTTTTCATCATTTTGTAAACTAAAACCTCTTGTAATGTAAACTATATAAATAAGTAATGTAAACTAATTAATATGGATTCCTTTGCTTCCATACCAATGAAGGACCCGAAAGGCTACCTCACGAGGGAGCAGGTGGAGAAGCTTATAGATGCTGCAGAGAACCTGAGAGACAAGCTTATACTTTTGCTGATGTACAGGTGCGGAAGAAGGGTTTCTGAAGTTTTGCTTCTGACAAAAGACGATATTCTTTGGGAAGACAAGAAAATAATTTTTACCATTTTAAAAAGGAAGAGACCCGTAAAGGAGCTGAAACCAGTAGATGATTACACGCTTAAGCTTCTTGATTTGTATGTAAACCATAACATAAGAATGAGGGGCATTAGAAAAAAGCCGGGGAACAGGCTTTTCCCTGTAACAAGGCAGTATGTGTTTAAACTGGTGAGGAAGCTCGGGGAAAAAACAGGAATAACCCGGGTTGGAAACAAAAAACTTCATCCTCATCACCTAAGACACAGCTTTGCTGTGCATGCTGTGAGAACAGAAGTTAAAACCGCGGAAGATCTCCGAAAACTGCAAATGTATATGGGACATGCCAATATATCCACCACTTCCTATTATTTGCAATTCTCGCCGGATGAGCTGAGAAGCCTTGTTGACGGTATGTGGAAAAGGAGGGAAAAGCAATGAGAAGGATTCAACTGGGAAGGATTCCTGTGGTTCTTTCAGAGGAAGAAATAGCGAGAATGTTTCTGGTTTCAGAAAAAAACCCGAGAGACAATGTGCTTTTGAAATGCATATATTATTTGGGAATGAAGCCGAGCGAACTCAGGAGATTTAAAATCAAAGATATAGATTTTGAGAATAATATTGTTAAAATTAACGGAAAGAGAACAAGAGAAGTGCCTGCTCCTGACGAGTTCATTAAGGAGCTGCGGGCATTTATAAACAAAAGAGAGGGTCTTGTTTTTGTTGGAAGGGACTCCAGCGGTTCTCTTTCGGACAGGCATATAAGAAGGGTTGTAAAACAGTATGCATGCGAAGCTAATGTCCGTTTTTGCGAAAAAATACACCCTCACACTCTAAGACACAGTTATGCTGTTCATTTGCAGAAATCCGGCCTTTCCATTGCCTCTCTGCAGCGGTTTTTAGGGCATAAAAGAAAGGAAACAACAGAAATATACATTCACACGGATTTGAAAATATAAAATATATAATAAAATAAATACTTTATAAAAATTGTTTTTAAATAGATTTTTTATTTTATATCTTTTTAATTAAATCTAATATAATAAATATAATTTAAAAAATATATTTTAATAATTTATTTTTCTGTCAAAAGTGAGAGTTTTACATGGTCAAAATTTGGAGTCAGGACAGAGCGTGCCTTGTGAGAGAGAAAATCAGAAGCAAGAGAATACATAAAATACCCAAGCAACAAAAAGCGAGAAAAATTTATATAATTCAGAGAAATATTATTTAACAGGTTAAAGTGAGTTTTAATGAATAAAGAAGCTCTGGGCACGGGTCTGGCACTCATAACGGCAATAATAAGCGGTTTTGCCATACCAGTAAACAAGATATTTCTTGTAGGCATAGACCCTGCGGTTTTCACGGCTGTTAGAGCCTTAATGATAGGAGTGATATTTTTCGTGCTTGCGTCCTGTCAGGTGAGGTTTGATTACACCAAGTTCAAGAAGGTGCCATGGAAGTATCTTCTTGCCATAGGAATTATAGGCGGCGGCATGGCTTTTCTTCTCTACTTCACCGGCCTGAAATTCACAACAGGCGGCAGAGCAGCATTTCTTCACAAAACACTGCCTGTATATATAACTATATTGGCGTTTGTTTTCCTCAAAGAAAAAGTAACAAAAAGGCAGTCGCTTGCTCTTTTGGTCATGCTTATAGGAACATTTATGCTGCTTTCTTCAAGGATTGACCCTGCTGCTTTTTGGAAAGACCCCTCGTTTGGTGACTTGCTTGTTCTTGGCGCAACAATTCTTTGGGGTGTTGAGAATGTTATAGCAAGGTATGCAATGATAAAAGAAGAGTCAAACTTTGTTGTCGCATTCTCAAGGATGTTTTTCGGTTCTGTTTTCCTTTTCATAGCAGTGGCTGTTTTAGGAAAAACAGATGTGTTGTTTTCATTAAGTTTGGAACAAACAACAAATCTGCTAATATCAACAGGCATATTGTTCGGGTATGTTTTCTCTTACTACTGGAGCATAAAACTAATAAATGTGTCAAAAGCCTCTTCAATACTCCTGCTTTCTCCTGTTATATCCCTTTTGATAGGCGTTTTGGTTCTTGGCGAGCCTGCTCCCCTTTTGCAGCTTCTGGGCTCTCTTGTAATACTTATCGGGGCATACTTTATGATAAAAGTTAAAAGCGAGTTTGTTACAGGCGTGTAACTGTTGCTGAAAAACTCATTCAATAACCTCTACTTTTAACTCGTCTCCTTTCAAAATATCAGCCACTTTGCCGCAAAGCGGGCATCTGACAAAATGAACGTGTTCCAGTATCTTCACTGTTCCTGAAAAACCGCACTCGCATTTTATTTCCACAGGAACCTGTTCTATTTCTATATCAATGTTTTCTATTGGTGTTCCTCTTGTATGCTCCCTGAACATGTCCTTAAAGTTTTTTGCATTGCCGTAAATCTTGCCCAGTATTATTTTTACTTTTTTCGGCCTCTGTTCCATACCCAGTATCTCATTTATTGCCTTTTGAACAGCAGTGAATTCGTGCATTTTTGCTCCTATAAGTTTATAAGATATTTTATTGCTTTGTCAGGAAATTTATATTCTTTATTAAGACCCAGGTCTTTAAGAAAGCTTATTACTTTTTCAGCAAAATTCTTTGTCGCTCTTTCAACAACAATCATTCTGTGTATCATAACCCACTCTCCGATATTTAACTCAATATCAGATTCCAGCCAGACCCTGCAAGACACCGGCTCGAACTCAAACTTGTATGTGTTCTCCCTTTTCGGGCTCTTGGCTAAGACCTGCGCCGGGTACGCAATACAAACAAAGTCTCTCTGAAGAAATTTCATTTTGTTGTGGTCAAAAGCGTAGAATTCTCTGACAGCTGCTGGTTCAAACATGTTTTTCACATTGAGCCTTTTCTGAACTTTTTTTAATCCCGGATATGCTACGTAAAAAACCCTTTTAATCACTGCTTCTGGCGGTTTTTTGCCGTTGCTGTAAAGGTATTGTTTTATTATTTCATTGTCTTCGGGTGAGATTCTGTTTATTTTCTCAAGATATCTTCTGCAACTCTCGGCAAACCTTAAAAAAAGATCAAAACCTGTTCTGTTTTTCATTTTTGCTTTTGTATCCATTGATTCATCTCCTTCCATTCTCTAATCATTTCCATGGCGGTTTTTTTTGAAATTTTTTGAACCACTACGTTGTTCTGGCACAGAACATAATCATTTTTTTTAACAGGAAAGGGGGAACGAACCAGTTTTTTTGCGCCTTCAAACTCTATCAAAACCCTTTTCCCTTTAACTTCCAGCACCTTTTGCGGTTTTGATAAGCACATCAGTATTTAATTAAATGAATATGAAATATAAAAACATGGACAAGAAAATCGTTGTATGTGGAATAGGAAACAGGTTCAGGGGCGACGACGGCGTTGGTCCTGCATTGATAGATATGCTGAAAAAGGAAATCAAAAAAGACAATGTTCTGCTTCTTTCCTGCGAATCTGCCCCGGAAAACTTTGCGGGAAAAATAGAAAAGTTCTGCCCTGAAAAAATAATAATAATAGATACTGTTGATTTTGGGAAAAAACCGGGAACAATCGGGATTGTTGATGTAAATAAAATAAAGAACCAGAACCTGTCAACACACAAGCTTTCGCTCGATATTTTTATAAAATATCTCAGCGAGAAAATAGATTTTGAGTTAATTTTCATAGGGGTGCAACCCAAAAACACAGAATTTTCTGAAGAAATAAGCAAAGAATGCAAAGATTCTCTGAAAGAGCTTAAAATGCGCGTATTAAAGGAAATAATAAATGTAAAGCTATAATAATATAAAATATGAAAAAGTTTGTATTTACATTTTTTGTTGTATATATTGTATGGCTTTTTCTTATATATGAACCTGATTTGCAGGAAATGGTAATTGGCGTTTTTGTGTCAATGGTAGTTACTTTTGTCACAAGAGAATTCTTTACAGAGGAAAGGCATAAAATGATATTTAATCCTATGAACTGGGCAAGGTTTTTTATATATTTGCTTGTTTTTCTGTACGTTGAAATTTTGTCGCATCTTAGTGTTGCAAAAAGCGTTATTACAGGAAACATAAAGCCTGCAATAATTAAGATTCCAACCAGATTTAAAACAGACCTTGGGAAAACCCTTCTTGCTAATTCCATAACCTTAACACCCGGAACACTCACATTGCATATTGATGATTTACTTTACATTCACACGCTTGTGTATAATGAAAAACACAAAACAGGGGAATTGTTTGAGAAATACGGAACAGGTGTTACAGAATGATAGAATATATGTTTGCATTGGCCGGGGTCTTGGCATTAGGAAGGATATTTCTTGGTCCCAGTTTTGCAGACAGAGTAATAGCCCTTGGCGCGTTTATGAATATGATAATAGTGTTTATTGCCCTTTATGCTGTCCAAACAAAAATTAGTTTTTACCTTGATATTGCGATAGTTATGGTTTTGCTGTCTTTCGTTGGAAACCTTGTCATAGCAAAATACGCGGTGAGAGGAAATGTTTAATCTCTTGGTTGATGCTGCGCTTTGGATTTCAGGTATTTTTGCGCTCATAGGAGCAGTTGGGTTGCTGAGGTTTCCGGATTTTTATACAAGAACACACGCCGCTACAGTTGTTTCTATGGGTGGAATGACCCTTGCTTTGCTGGCTTTAATTGTCAAAACATTCTGGAATATCTACTCT
>QMZY01000016.1 GCA_003663415.1 Candidatus Aenigmatarchaeota archaeon | reverse complement strand
TGTTAATTTTAATGCTCTTTATGGTTTTCTGGTAAAGGTTTCAAAACTTGTGTGGAAAAACCCAAACATTCAGGAACTTGACATAAACCCTGTTTTTGTTGATGATAAAAGAGCGGCAGCAGGCGATGTCAGGATTCTGGTGTAAATTATGAAGAAACCAAAAGCGCTTGTTTTGTTTTCAGGCGGTTTGGACTCCCTCTTAACTGTGAAAATTTTACAAAAACAGGGAATTCAAGTTGAGTGTGTAAATTTTATCACACCCTTTTCAAAGGAAACAAAACCGCCTTTTGGTCTGAAACTCCATAAAGTAAGGGTTGGCAAAGAGTATTTTGACATGATTATGAATCCAAAACACGGCTACGGCTCTGAAATAAATCCCTGCGTAGACTGCAAAATATACATGCTGAAAAAAGCCAAATCACTGGCAAAAAAAATCAATGCAGACTTTATAGCAACCGGTGAGGTTCTTGGACAGAGACCGTTCTCCCAGAGAAAAAACCTGCTCCTTCGCATTGAGAAAGAAGCTGGTCTCAAAAACAAAATCCTCAGGCCCCTTTCAGCTAAGCTTCTGAAAGAAACAGAGCCTGAAAAACAGGGCTTGATAAAAAGAGAAAAGCTTTCAGACATTCAGGGGAGGTCCCGCAAAAAACAGCTAAAACTCGCAAAGGAGTTTGGAATAAAAAACATACCTTCGCCCGGAGGCGGTTGTTTATTAACTGATCCTGAGTTCGCAAAGAGAGTAAGAGATGTTTTGAAAAACAAAGAAACCATAAACTGGGAAACAGCAGAAGTCCTCAAACTCGGCAGACACTTCAGGTTTCAGGGAACAAAAATTGTGGTGGGAAGGAATGAGGAAGAGAACAAAAAACTTTTTGGTTTGGGAAAAAAACTCGGTGCCTTCATCCTTGAAACAAAAGATTACCCGGGACCTGTTGCTCTGGTTTTTTTGAAATCAAAAAACAAGAGTGTTCTTAAAAAAGCAGCACAGCTGACAGCCTCTTATTCAGACGCGCCAAAGACAAAAGAAACAGATGTGAATATTGAAAAGGGAAGGAAAAAGGAAATTATAAAGGTTAAACCGCTGACGCGGAAGCAAAGGCAAAAGTTAATGATTTAATTAATTGATTCAAATAATTATTATGAATTTAAAGGTTTCTAAAATCCTGAAAGATATAAAGACTTTAAAAATACAGGGCGCAAGAGAGGTGGCAAAGGCAGGGGCAGAAGCAATAAAACTGACAGCATTAAAAAGCAGGGCAAAAACAAGGGAAGACTTTGTTTCAGAGCTTCAGGAAATTGGTAAAAAACTTTCAGAAACAAGACCAACAGAACCAGCCCTTAGAAACGCTGTAACCAAAATCCTTACACAGGTTAGTTCTTATGAAAACTTTAACAGAATAAAAAAATTTACAGAAAATATTTGCAATAACTATTTGAATGAGCTGCAAAAGGCGCTGAAAGATATTGGCAGGATAGGTTCCAATCAGATAAACACCGGGGAAACCGTCTTAACACATTGTCATTCGCATTCTGTGGTTGAAATATTCAAAGAAGCGAAAAAACACGGAAAAAACTTCAGAGTAATTGTCACAGAAACAAGACCATTAAATCAGGGAATAATCACGGCAAAAGAGCTTCTGGAGATTGGCATAAAAGTTACGTTTTGCGTTGATGCAGCAGTCGGGTGGGTTATGAAAGAAGTTGATAAGGTTCTTGTTGGCTGTGATGCTATCTTGGCTGACGGCTCTATTGTAAACAAAATAGGAACATTTCCTATGGCTCTAATTGCTGAAAGATTTGCTGTTCCGTTTTTTGCTGCAGGAGGAACATACAAATTCGACCCTGAAACAGTTGCTGGTATGACAGAACCTATTGAACACAGAAACCCGAAAGAGGTCATCTCCCCAAGAAAGCTTAAAAACGCTGAAATAATAAACCCGGCATTTGATATAACTCCCGCTGACTACATTCGAGCTCTTATCACGGAAAAGGGAATAATGAAACCGGAACTGTTAAGGGATTTTGTGGAATAGGGATTGATTCTAAAAACCGTAATATGTGCATATTTTGGCTACAGCTTGGCATACCATTCTCTAATGACTTCTTTAGCGTTGTCATTGTCCTTAAATCTGAACTCAAGATTTGACCAACCTAAAAAACAATAACCATCAACCTTATTCCATGTTCTTTCAAAAATCGTTCTGAAAATTTCTGTTTGAATGCTTTTATCAACCCTTGCTCTTTCAGTTCCCAGCTCTCCAAAGAAAAACCCTTTTAAATTGTATTTTTTCTTTATCCTGCTGCCTTTTTCTATTGCTAAGTCTAAATGCGTTTTTAATTCCTCGTATCTGTTGTCTCCCCACATGATGTCAAAAGCCAGATAATCATAATTTTCTATATTTTTGATATTTTCCGGTCCGATATCAGCCAGTTTCAAAACCAAATTACCGGAAAATACATGCTTTAAATTTTGAGATTTATTAATCCACTCTTCAACAAGAGTGTTGTCAAGGAACATAATATCAGGCTCATTTAATGGAGAAAAAAACTCAACTTTTTCCCTCTCAGCAAGTTCTGCCCAGTGCAAAGCTATATTGTAGAGTTTATTTACATCCTCTATATCATCATATCTATATTCTGGTTCACCGTTTTCCGCGGGTTTCCCCCCAGCGTTTACTTCAAGAAAAACAGCAAACCCGGCCTTATGAGCTTGTTTGATTAAATTAATTATGACAAATTCAGGCACATCTTCTCTTAAACTTCCGCCTGTTCCAAGGCTGTAAAGCGGGCAGATTCTGATTCCATTAATGTTTAAGGACCTTAGTTTCTCTATTTCTTGAGAACTAAGAGAATACATACAGTTTTCACTGGAAATAAATTTCAGAAAACTTATATTTTGCCTTTGATACTCAGGCTGCGCATCCCCTTTAATCTCCTCTTTTACATCTGATTGTTTTAACGGTTGTGTGTTTGGACTGGATGGTTTAAAAAAATAAAACCCCAGAGTAATAAAAACAACAAGAACCAGCGAAATAAATAATAACCTTTTCATATTATTCAATTATAGTTCCTGATATATAAATTGCAAACCGTTAGGAACAACCAGCAAACGATATCTTTGGAATCAATTATGTCGTTTGCTATAGTTTACAGGTTTAATAAATCACTGGTTCTTTTTACTGCAAATTTCCAAGCCTTCCCAGACAGGTTCCGTCTAGAAGGTACGTTCTGGCTTCTTTGAGTTTGCATATCCTGAAGACGGGGCTTGGCGGTCCTGTTTTGTGTTTAAGGTCTATTTCCCGAAGCGGTTTGTTTATTGCAATTCTTCCTGCAAATTCATTGAATGCGGGGAAAACTACAACCTCTGGTGTTGTTTTTAGTTTGGTCTTGTATTGCCTCTCTAATTCCTGTTTTTTAATTTTTGCTTTTACCCACACAGGTTCAGACCATTTGTACCCGAGTTTATCTGTAAATTCAGCAGCAGGATGAACATGACCCATAAGAAGATATTTTGTTTCCAAAAACCCTTTATCAGGCCACGCATGACCATGTGAAAAAAACACGTTTTCATGCCTAAATCCCTTGGAAGAGTGAAGTTTTACGTTTTCTGATAAATAATCCTTTAAACCAGAGTCATGGTTTCCCGGAACAATATCTATTGGGACTTTTTCTGAAACGCGTTTAAGAAAAACAGGGACCTCTCTTTCTTCCTGAAAGCTTATTCCGGGAACCTTGTGTTTTACATCTCCAAGGATAACAAGCCTTTTTGCTTTTGTTTTTTTTATTAAGGTTTCCAGTTTGTTAATGAGTTTTTCTGTTTGCGAAGGGATGTGAATTCCGGACCTGCGATATTCATACTCGATACCTATATGGATATCTGCTATTACAAGCATCTGGTTTATAACAAGCGCAGGTTCACCTGTAACAAAAACCGGTTCTGGCATAAGAATTTTTTGAAACAATAAATTTATAAACCAGAACCTATCCAATGCGAAAACAGGCAAGGCAACAATAAAACTTATTTATTCCTTACTTGCCAATTATTTTCCATGAAAGAATATGGAACTGTCATATCAACTTTTGAAGGACCTTCAACAAGGAATTTCTCCTTTACTCTTAACAAAAACACTGTGGTGAGAAGAGGACAGTTTGTGCAGATAAAGACTTCTGACGGCAAGCTTATAGGAAGGGTTTCTGATATCAAAAAAACCAACAAGTATTTTATGAGGCCTGAATCTGTGACAGAATACGAGAATTCGGGTGTTCAGATAGATGAAATTTTCCCTGTAACCAACTGGGAATATCTGGTTGCTGATGTCAGCATTCTGGGTGTTTTCACGGGAAACGGGTTTAAGCAGTGCTCTTTTCCGCCATCTCCCGGAGACAGGGTAACAGAACCTGAAAAGGAAATTCTTGAAAGGTTTTTTGGCCTTGACAAAAACGGTCTTTATCTCGGAGATATTGAACAGCATGATGTTGAAGCAAAAATAAACATGACAAGGCTTTTGCAAAAGCACCTTGCTATACTTGCCATCAGCGGCGCAGGAAAGTCTTTTCTGGCATCTGTTATTATTGAAGAGCTTTTAAAGAGAAAGCCCGAAAAGGGACAGATTGGAGTCATTGTGATTGACACGCATGGTGAATATGTTTCTTTTGCAGATGACCCAAAATTCTCAAACAAAACACAGATTTTTCCTTCTTCTGACATCCAAATAGGTCTTTCCAACCTCTCTGCCTACCAGATTCATGAGTTTTTTCCAAACCTCACATATCCTCAGATAAGAGAGCTGATAAAAATTATGAATAACCTGAAAAAAGGAAAGGGGTACAGTCTGAGCGACCTGATTGCAGAAATAGAAGCAGACGAAAGCATACCTTCAAAAACAAAGGACATTCTTCTTTCCACGTGCATGGAAATGAGAAATGCGGGCCTTTTCGGAGTGGCTGATTACCCTTCTTTGGATGAATTCGTGAGGCAGGGACAGCTTTCTGTAATAGACATATCAGAAACCACAAACCTTGCGGAAAAACAGATAATTGTTTCTTATTTTGCCAGAAAGCTTTTCAATGCAAGAAAAAACGGCATAATCCCGCCTTTCATTATTATTGTTGAGGAAGCTCATCAATTCGCACCTGAGACAGCAAAAAAAGAAACTGCCATATCAAGAAGCATTATCCAGACTATAGCAAGGGAAGGCAGAAAGTTTCATGCATCTTTATGCTTAATATCCCAGAGGCCCATTCAGCTGTCAACCACTGCTTTATCCCAGTGCAACACGCACATTATTTTAAGGGTAACAAATCCTTACGACTTGGAACATATAGGAAAATCCTCCGAGGGTCTGGACAGAAATGTTCTTAAGCAGATTTCATCTCTGCAGGTGGGAACAGCTTTAATTGTTGGGGAAGCAGTGAACTTTCCTCTGTTTGTAAAGGTCCGTGAAAGAGAATCGCTTGACTCCAAAAGAGGCCTTCCTCTGGAAAAAGCCGCCGTGGAATACTACAAAAAAGTAAAACAAAAACAAAAAGATGCAAAGGAGTTTATGTAGAAAACCCAGTGGAATTTTTATTTAAAAAAACTAAACCCCAGCCATGAGCCTGATTGTGTCTCTTAAGCCGGGAGCAAATCCAAGAATAAACACTGTTATTTTTAAAAGATTTGTGAAATCAGGCTTTTCTTTGTATTTGTCTATTATCCATAACACAGGAAGTACGATAAGAATTTTCAGCAAAAACATTGTGAGCACCCCAAACACAGGAAAAAGAAGCCTTGGAACAACATGCTGTTCAGCATATCCAAAAAGATAAACTGCCACTGTGGTAGCCGTAGCATCAAGAAAATGCGCTGCCAAAATTCCTGTGTTTGTTTTGTTAAGGAGCGGAGAGAGTTTTTTTATTTTACTCAGACCAAAAAACAATCCATACCACAAGAGAGTCAGACCAAAGACCAGAGCGCCAGGAAAAACATTTCTCCACGGCAGTATCAAAAAGTTTATTCCAACAAGAACCCAGCCTGTTACAGACATTGTTTTCCAGTATGAAATTCTTTTGAAACTTTGAATTGCAAGAGAAATCAGAAGAACAAACAAAGCCAAGCCAAAGGTTATGAAATAAGAGCCGGGTGTGGGGAAAACAGGAAGCGAGTAAAACTCGTTCAAATGCGGGGAAAGCATTCCAACATACGCAGCGTCATGCAAAACCCTTGTTGAACACGCCCACACTATAAAGGGAAAAACAGCGATGAAAAATTCCCTGTTTATTTTGATTTTCAGTTTTTTCAGAAGCCTGAAAACAACATAAACGCCAAGAACCAAAAACAAACCATATACTGTTGTGTTTACAGGGTTAAACCATCCGTTCCTTAGTATTGGTTCCACAAAATGAGCGTAAAAAAAATCCAACATAAATAAAATTGAGCAGGTTTTTTATAAAAGTTTAACAATTATAAAAAGATATGGATTTGAAAATAGGTCTGGAAACGCATGCGCAATTGGGCTCTGAAACAAAGCTTTTTTGCGGCTGCAGAAACCCTGTGATGCTTGAAAAAGAGCCTGAACCAAACACTTTGGTGTGTCCTGTTTGTCTGGGTCACCCGGGGTCAAAACCAATGGTAAACCAAAAAGTGATAGAAATCGCAAAATCTGTTGCCATTGCATTGAACTGTGAAATAGCAGAAGAAATGTTTTTTTCAAGAAAAACCTATTTTTATCCTGATATGTCAAAAAACTTCCAGATAACTCAATACGAAATCCCTGTTGCCAAGGGCGGCTTCGTATGGATTGATGTCAAAGGCGAGAAAAAAAAGATAAGGCTAAGAAGGATTCATATTGAAGAGGACCCTGCAAAGCTTATACATACAGGCGGTATTGGTGGAAAGTATGTTTTGGTTGACTATAACAGGTCCGGCGTGCCTTTGCTTGAGATAGTCACAGAGCCTGATTTAAAAAGCCCTGAAGAGGCAAGGGTTTTTCTTCAAAAACTGTCTTTGATTCTTGAGTATCTGGGAGCGTATATGCCCGGAAAGTCTATAATAAAGTCAGATGCCAATGTTTCTCTTCAGGGAGGAGCAAGGGTGGAAATAAAAAATATAACAGGAACCAAAGAAATAGAGCAGGCTTTAAAGTATGAGATTGTAAGGCAAAACAATCTTTTAAAAAAAGGTCTTAAGATAGAACAGGAGACAAGAATGTGGAATCCTGATTTACAGGCTACACAGAGCATGAGAAAGAAAGAGACAGAAGAAGATTACGGTTATATATTTGAGCCGGATTTGACAGTAATTACTATTTCTATCGGAATAGAGGAAATAAAGAAAAAAATTCCTGAACTGCCCGACAGAAAATACAACAGGTTTATCAAAGAGTACGGGCTTTCAGAAAAACTTGCTGAGTCATTGGTGTCCGACCCGGAAACAGCAGAACTGTTTGAGGATATAGCAAGAAAAATATCACCGAGAATTGCTGCTGGATGGATAGCCGGATACCTTAAGAAAACGCTGAACTGGCACGGTATAAGGTTTAAAGAATCTGGATTGAAAAAGGAGTGGATAGAAGAGCTTCTAAGTTTCTTCGCAGAAGGAAGAATCACAGACAGAAACGGAGAGATTGCTATAAGGAAGATGGTTGAGGAAAAAAGAGGTGCAAAAGAAATTATAGAAAAATACGGTTTGTGGAAAGAGTCCGAAACAAACGCGAAAAAAATTATTCAGACTGTTCTGGAGAGAAACAGCAAAGCGGTTGAGGATTATAGAAAAGGGAATGAAAAAGCGCTGCATTTTTTGGTCGGGCTTTGTATGAGAGAAACAAAAGGAAAAATAGATGCAAATGAAATAAGGAAAGAAATTATCAAATTAATCGGATAGGAAGTTTGGACTGTTTACGTGTGGTATAAGTGAAGCGCATCACGCATAGAATGTCGCTTGACAACAACGCACTCTAATAGACATTGGATAAGATACATATAGTGTTTTGTTGCGCAAACAAAGCGAAACCGCTCAGAAACTTCTTTCAAATTCATCAAGAAACTCTCCACCAACACACAAATTCGGAGATATCACCCTCGCAATGTATGGTTTCTTGTTTATTGTAAATGAATAAACAGGAATTTTTGTTTTTTCAAAAAACTCTAATGCATTATTTTCTCCGTATGGAGTTAATTTTTGAAAATCAAGACCTTTAACGTTTCTGCCTTTTTCTGAAAATTCCGGCATTCCGTTTTCAACATAAGCCATAACAGCTTCTGACAAAGCGCCTTTTACCGCTTTTTCTGGGTCAGGGTTGTAACGCGAACCCTCATAAACAAAAACTTGGTTATATTTCTCTGCTTTAAGAGATGTGTTTATAAAGTATGGCGGCATATCATTGTGTCCAATTGATATGTCAACTGTTAAACCTCTTAATATGAGTTCTTCGATAGTTTCTCTTATGTCCTTTGGAAAAGAATCAGAATCGATGTTTGCATAGTAGAAGGATGTTGTAAGAGAGTCTTTTTCCATGATTTCATACAACGCGTGCTTCACTGCTGCCTCTTCGTCCACACCAGCAGCCAGACCAACGCTATTTCCAACAAAAGGATAATACAATCCTTCTTTGGGAAAAAGAAGGAAATAGATAACACCTGCCGGTATCAAATGCTCTTCTCCTGTTATCATTTCAGTTGCCTTAACCCATTCAATTTTTTCATTGTTCATTGGGGGTGCTAAACAATTTGTAAAATCTGAAGGGTCTACATATTTTGCACCCATATTTTTCAACTCTTTAACGCTGTACTCATAGAAATGCCTTTTGTCTGTAAATATCATCGATTTCAAATGCTCAATAAGCTCAAAGTATGCTGAGAATTCAGATTCTTCCTTTGAAAACCCTTTTCCATAAGACATCAATTTGCCTCTTATTTCAAGAATATCTCCCTTTTCAAGCATAATATCTGACTTCAAATCTTTCATAGATTTTGAGGCATAAACATGACCTATCTGACCTAAACTAAAAATATTATCTTTTTCGATGTTTACTGTATAAGAAGATAAGTCACATCGTGGCGAAGATGGAGATAATTTATATTTTGGTGTTTTTATTGACATTCTTTTTCTAGCTTTTTCTAACATTCTGCTAACAAAATCTCTTTGAGAATCCGGGTTTTTATAAAAGCGATAAATTCCCTGTAACGAATCAGACCTTGGTTCTAATAAATCAACAACCGCTGAGCTGTTATATGGTGACTCTAAAGCATCAATATAAAAGCTAACAAAAATATTGGCATCAAACAAGTTTGCAAAGCTGCCCGATTTTTTGCATTCCAAAACCATTCTTGCCTTTCCCATACTTTACTATTAAACAGTAAATAATAAAAAACTATGGAATTCATTACAGTAAATTTCTCAGTGGTTTTGATTTTCCTTTTCATATTGGATTTTATAGTTCTTGGTATAATAAATTGCAAAGCGTCAGGAACAACCGGCAAACGGCAGCTTTGTAATTAATTATGTTGTTTGCTGTAAATTGGCAGAACGAGTTCTTTTATGCCGTTCATATAAGGCTGCAAAACCTTTGGGATTTTAACTGTTCCGTCTTTTTGCTGGTTTTGCTCAATTATTGCTATCATTGTTCTGCTGGTTGCGAGAGCCGTGCTGTTAAGGGTATGAACAAAACCTTTTGGCGGTTTGCCTTCTTCTTCCCTGTAACGTATATTAAGGCGTCGTGCCTGATAGTCTGTGCAGTTTGAGTTTGAACCAGATTCCCTGTAAACACCATCAGCCATCCACACTTCTATGTCATATTTTTTTGCAGCTATCGGGCCTATATCACCCGTGCAGACATTAACAACCCTGTAAGTCAAGCCGAGTTTCTGATAAAGCTCCTCAGAGTTTTTTTGCAGTTCCTTGTGCAACTCCCAGCTTTGTTCAGGTAAAGAAAAAATAAACTGCTCCACTTTGTTGAAATGGTGCATCCGGAACAGTCCTTTGGTATATTTACCGTGAGCTCCAACCTCTTTCCTAAAACAAGGCGAAACACCAACAAGTTTTATCGGCAGGTCCTTTTCAGGCAGAACTTCGTCCATATACATGGCTGCTATGGGATGTTCTGCCGTGGCTACCAAATACAAATCTTCATTCTCTACCTTATACATCACGTTCTCAAAATCCTCAAAAGATGTTACGCCTTCATAGGCTTTTCTCCTCAAAAGGAAAGGCGGTTCCACCAAAATATAGCCTTTTTTTCTCAAGAAATCTATTGCAAACCTTTGCAGAGCAAGGTCAAGCATGACAAGCCCCTCTTTTAAATAAAAGAAACCGTGTCCGGACGCCTTGGCGGCCCTTTCGCTGTCTATTAACCCAAGGTTTCTAAGAATTTCAAAATGGTCCTTTGGTCTGAAATCGAACTTCTTTGGTTTTCCCCATGTTCTTACCACTACATTTTCGCTGTCGTTTTTTCCAAAAGGAACGCTTTCATGCAAGAGGTTGGGAATCCTTAGCAAATACCATTTTATTTTCTCTTCATGTCTGTTTTTCTCTGCTTCTGCTTTTTTCATCTGTTCCAGTATTGCTTTTATTTTTCTCATCTCTTCGCTTGTGTCCTGTCTGTTTTTTTTCAGTTCTGCTATTTTTCTTGAGATTTCATTCCTTTGTTTTCTCAGCTCCTCGCTCTCTTTAATAAGCTGTCTCCATTTTCTGTCGCATGCAACAAGGTCATCAAACCATTTCAGGATTTCAGGGTTGTTTCTTTTTTCCAGATTTTTTCTAACCAGTTCGGGTTTTTCACGAACAAGCTTTATGTCAAGCATAGCAATCTTTTTATTATAAGGCAAGTTGTTTAAAAAAGCTTCACATTAAGGCTTCTGCCAATTTATTTCCGTGCCAGTGCATGATAGTATGGGTTCTGGATTATTTGCCAAGATGTGATATAAAGAATATGGCTTCAGAAAACAGTTGCTTTAATTCCTGGAGGACTTGTAAGAATCAGGAATGTTGAAGAAAACAAAGAGAAAATAGAAAGATTTAAATAACTTTAGATGTCTTACTTGTCTATGGCACAAAAACCTCACAGTTTGGAATATACTGCAATATTAAATGACGGAAGGGTTTTCCATTACACCTGTAATCCGCCATCTAATGAAATATTAACCAAACATGGAATAGAGGCAATTGGAAATAAATTTGGTTGCAAAGATTCAAGAGAAGTGCTTTTAATTCCTAAAAGTCTGTACAAATCTTACGGATATGTGGTTAGAGAGTCTGATATAAAAATAGTAAGCGAACAGCTGCTAAGAAGATTATAAATTGTTATATAAAGCGCTTTATTTTTTACTTGCGGGTTTTTTCTTTCTTTTTTCCTTTTCCTCTTCTTCTTTCAGCTCTTTCTCAGCCTTTATCTCATCTATTTCCAGCCAAACTATAAACAACCCCAGTATTATAAGAAACAGCGGTATAATGCCTGTAATTACTATAATGAAATTTGAAAGCCAGTTTATTCCTGTGCCTATAAACGGAAATATTTCATCTACAAATAAACCAAGGCCAACCAAAATGAAAATGAAACCCAAAAGGATTTTTAAGCCTGAATTCATATTTTCACTTTATATTTAATTCAAATATATTTATATAAGTTTTGTTTTATATAATTGAAAAGGTTTTTAAATCCGAGAATAATGAATAAACAGTGAAAATATGGTGAAAGCATATTCATGGGTTGCGCAGATATGGAAAAAACCCAAACAAGGGCTTGGAGAATTATACAGGCAAAGGCTTATTCAGTGGAGAAAGGAAAAAACAGTCACAAGAGTAGAAAAACCGACAAGAATTGACAGGGCAAGGGCTTTGGGATACAAGGCAAAACAGGGTTTTGTGATTGTCAGGGTAAAAGTAAAGAAAGGGGCGAGAAAAACACCGAAATTAAAAGGCGGTAGAAGACCGAAAAGGAGAGGCAGGTTCTTTTCTTTGGAAAAGTCAAAACAGGTTGTTGCAGAGGAAAAGGCAGCAAGGAAATATCCAAACTGCGAAGTTCTGAATTCTTACTGGGTTGGGGAAGACGGAAACCACACATGGTATGAAGTAATTCTTGTTGAGAGGGCGCATCCTTCAATAAAGGCTGATAAGGAAATAAAATGGATCACAGAGAACAAGCACAGAGGCAGGGCTTTCAGAGGAAAAACTTCAGCAGGAAGAAAATCCAGAGGACTGAGAAATTAAGCATACTAAGAATATTTTTTATACTCAACTCTTTCTTTAAATTCCTCTTTTTTTCCTTTGTTCCAATTTTGAACAGGAGTTAAAAAACCAACAACTCTTGAATAAACTTCGCATTCCTTTCCGCATATTGGACATTTAAAATGTTCTCCCTGTATATATCCATGTTCTTGGCACACACTAAAAGTGGGTGTTATTGTAAAATAAGGCAAATCAAAATTTTCTACTATTTTTTTAACCAAAAGCTTTGCTTCATCGGTTCTGATTCTTTCTCCAAGATATGCATGAAATACTGTTCCGCCTGTATACAGAGGTTGTATATCGTTTTGATGTTGAAGAGCTTCGAACACATCGTCTGTATAGTTTACTGGTAAAAATGTAGAATTTGTATAATATGGTTTGTCTTTACCAGCCGCATATATACCCGGATAATGCTTTTTATCCAATTTTGCCAACCTGTAAGAAACAGACTCTGCCGGGGTTGCTTCAAGATTGTACAAATTCCCTGTTTCTTTTTGGTATTCTTTCAGTTTTTCTCTCATAAATTTCAAAACCTTTATTGTAAACTCTTTTCCTTCTTTTGTTCCTATGTTTTTTCCAAGGAAATTAACGCAG
>QMZY01000015.1 GCA_003663415.1 Candidatus Aenigmatarchaeota archaeon | reverse complement strand
TCTTGTTATATCTTCAGGAAAAAATGCTGTTTTATGCCTTGCTGGAAAAGGAATCGGGCCGAGAACAGCAGGAAGAATCCTGGAAAAAATGCTAAAAGGCGACGACCTCCTGAGAGAAATCCTGGAAGAAGAAAAAAAATACGCCAGAACCCGAGGCTTCTGGAAGAGTTAGGGGTTTTGGATTGGTGGAAATTAAATAGTTTGCTAGGAAACATTGCGGGTAATTGGTGTTATGTCTAATTGCTCGGTCACAAAAATTTTATAAAAATAGGAAAATTAATTTATGACTATGATAAATAAGAGTAAACTAATAGAAAAATGGAAAAGAGAAACTGAGAAACGTTATGAACCTCCAATCGATTATAGAATAATCTTTAATGAATGTGTTAAAAATTGTGCTAGTAAAGAATATACTTTACTAGATATTGGCACAGGCACAGGAAAAGTTATTTTTGAAAATGAATTATTTAAATTTTATAAAAAAGTTATAGGAATTGACATAGAACCAAGAATGATTGAAATTTGTAAGGAAAAAGTAAAACAATTGGGTTTGAAAAATGTAGAATTTTACATTGCAGATTCGACCAAAAAGATAGATTTTGAAGATGAAAGTTTCAATGTTATAACAGTGATGTTTGCTCCATTTAGTTTTGAAGAAGTATCAAGATTGTTATGTAGAGGTGGATATTTTATTTGGCTTTGTGGAATAAGAGGAGATCATAAAGAAGTAGTTGAACTGTTTCCAGACAAGGTTGAATTAAAGAGTGAAAACTTCGAAGAAAAAGAAAAGAAGCTAAACAAAGTTAGATTAAAAGTTACTGGATACAATATATTGAAGTATAAATGGATTTTTCCTGATATTGATGTCCTGAAAGAGTTTTATGAAAAAATCTTCCTAAAAGAAATATTCAAAAAGGAGGGGAAGAGATTAGAGAAATTAAAAACGCATAACAAAGAAATTTCACTAACTAGACGTATTTGTACAATAATAGCAAGAAAGATATAAGTGTACCTCGCAACTCAAAATCCTTCGGATTTTGCCCTTCGGGAGACATAACAGCGGATAAACGACTTCATTCGCTCCCGCTCATTCCGTCCAAAGTTTGCTATCACAAACCTTCGTTTATCCGCAATACGATATTGGCATTTGCATTTAATAATACTACGCATCTGCGAATTAAGCCCGCAGAATTCTTGCTCCAGCATATTTAAAAAACATTTAAACCAGCAAAAACAAACTTAATTTTATGAAGCTTGAATGTTTTGGTGTTGGGATTTTGGTGTTGGCGGTGATAGGAACACTGTTTATAAGCGGCTGCATTCAGCAATCCGGACAGGAAACTTATCAGGTAACGCAGAACCAGAAAATTCAGGAACCAAAAACAGAGATCAATTTAGAAAACAACGGGCTTAAAGTGAAAATCTCGCCCACAGAAGATAAAAAGGTCAGCGGTGTAGTGACAGTAACTTTGCAAAACATTCCAAGTGAAACCACAAAAATGCTTGTTTCTATGACGCCGCAGGGATTTAAAGGTGACTTATACAATGACCCGAATGTCATTATTCAATGGATAGAGAACCCTTCTGCCGGCCAGGAAATTTTACTTGACACAACAAAAGTGGAAAACGGGGTTTATGGAATAGGTGTGGCAGCAACTTATGAAGGCGCTCCGGAATCAAGTCCTTGGATAGCTCTTGTTCAAACACAAGTGAATGTGCAGAATTAGTATCGCCTCTGCTGATTTTGTTGTTGTTCGTTTTTACCCGAAATTCAGTCCCATTTGTTTTGCGAGTCTTGCGAAAGGTCCTCTTTTGAAGGCTTTGCCTCCTTTTGTGACTTTTACAAGTTTTTTGACCTGTTTGTAGTTTTTGAGAAGTTCTCTTACATCTTTTTCTGCCACACCGGAGCCTTTTGCTATTCTTTGAATTCTTGAGAAATTCAATATCTCGGGATTTTCTCTCTCCTCTGGAGTCATGCTTTTCATTATATGCTCCCACTTCCTCATTTTATCTTCCTGCACGTCTAACATGTCTTTTGGTATTTTCATGCCAAGCCCGGGAATCATATCCATTATCTTTGAAAGAGAGCCCATCTGCCTGACCTGTGAAATCTGATCAACAAAATCCCGCAATGTGAATTTTCCTTCTAAAATCTGTTTTGCAGTGTCTTCTGTGATGCCTGCCTCTTTTGCCTTTTCCAGTAAACCCTGCAAATCGCCATATCCTATGAGCCTTGCCACAAACCTCTGCGGGTCGTACGCTTCCAAGTCCTCCGGCTTCTCTCCTGTGCCTATAAACTTGACTTTCGCTCCGGAAAGCGAAGAAGCCACGAGAGCCCCGCCGCCTTTTGCTGTTCCGTCCAGCTTTGTAACAATTATTCCTCTTATGCCAACAAGCCTTTCAAACTCTTCTGTCTGTTTTCTTGCTGCCTGACCCAAATCCGCTGGAATTACAAGAAGAATTTCATCTGGTTTTATAACACTTTTCAGTTCTTTCAGTTCCTCTGCAAGCTCTTTGTCAAGGGCGTTCCTGCCAGCAGAGTCAAAAATCAAAACATCCTCTTTTGCTGTTTTCAAGGCGTTTTTTGCTATGTCTTTTGGGTTTTTCCCTTCTTTATACACAGGAACCCCAAGAGACTTTCCTATTTGTTCAAGCTGTTCCTGGGCAGCCGGTCTGTGCGTATCGCACGCAACAAGCCCTGTTGAAAGACCTCTTGTTTTGAACCACTTTGCAAGTTTTCCGGCTGTTGTGGTTTTCCCTGAACCAAACAACCCAATGAGAAGAATCCTTTGCGGCTTTAATTCAAGGCTTTCCTTTTCTTTGCCCAAAAAAGAAACAATTTCATCATAAAGCGTTTTTATGAAATATTCCTTAAGTGTAATGCCCGCGGGCGGCTTTTCTTCCAGAACTTTTTTCTTAATTGTTTTTGAAAGCTCAGAAACAAGCGCAACATCAACGTCTGCCTGCAACAGGCTTCTCTGCAAATCTCTTACTACAGCTTCCACCGCAGCCTTATCCACAACGCCCAGACCTGTTATTTTTCTGAATGTCTGCTTCAGTGAGCTTCCGAGTTTTTCCAGGACCATAATAAATGTGAGTGTTTATAAAATAAAAACATTCCCGATTTGTTTATTTCACTATTTTAAAGCTTCCTTCCCCCTGGTTTTTGGTTATTTCTTTTATTATCTCTTTAGCTGCTTTTTCTATTTTTGCCTCTGTTGCCTTGTAATTCTTTCCTGTGGCAATTAGCAGGTATTTTGGAGCAGAAATATACTTGGGCTTCACTCCGTTTTCCTCTGAAGCCTTTAACAGCGTTTTCTTTATTACTTCAATCCCGTCTGAGCGGTAACACACAAGCTCAAGCTCTGCCTTTACCTCGTAAACCTTCTCTGTGTAGCTTTTTTTTGCTATTGTGCTCAAAGCCTCTGTCCATTTTTTTGGAACGCCTTTCTTTTCCAGAAGCGATGGATTCTTCCACGCAAACTCAAACGCCTTGTAAAGAGAACCGAACATGTCCTGAAGATGATACCCAACCTCATCATAAGCCTGGTCAAGGTTTTTCTTCAAAAGCTTTGCAGCAAGCTCCAGAAGCTTTTCCGCTCTTCTTTCCCTTTTGAACTCGTTTAATTTGCTTTTTTCCTCCTCTTTTCTGACCCTTTTCAAGGAAAGGTGAATATATTGGTCATCTGCTTCCATGACTCTGCATATCACATACTGGCCTTCTCTGACAAATTCCCTTATGTCTCTTACCCATCTTGACGCAACCTCAGAAACATGAACCATTCCTTTTAGGTTATATTCTATAAGCTGAACCAGAACAGAATTTGGATGTATTTTCAAAACCTTGCCTACAACAAGCTCGTTTCTCTCCGGCAAGCCCTTTCTTCTCATAATACACACTTAATAAATCAATATTTAAATAATTGTTCTAATTTAAACCAATGGAAAAAGTTATTCTGGTTGATGAAAAGGACAATGAAATAGGAACAGAAGAAAAAATAAAAGCGCACCAAAACGGAGGAAAGCTTCACAGGGCATTTTCCATATTTATATTCAATTCCCAAGGACAGATGCTCATTCACAGAAGAGCTGCAATAAAGTATCATTCTCCGGGATTATGGACAAATGCGTGTTGCAGCCATCCGAGACCGGGAGAAAGTCTGAAAGAAGCTGTTCACAGAAGGCTGAAAGAGGAGATGGGTTTTGACTGCGAACTTGAGGAATCCTTCAGCTTCATATACAAAGCAGATGTCGGTAACGGCCTGACAGAATGGGAGTTTGATCACGTGTTTACAGGAAGGTTTGACGGCGAGCCAGAACCGAACCCCGAGGAAGTGGATGACTGGAAATGGATGAACATAGATGAGTTAAAAAAGGATATTGAGCAAAACCCTGAAAAATACACGCCATGGTTCAGAATAGCATTTGAAAGGGTTGTAAATCATTTAAAACTCTGATTTATTTTGCTTTGCCTGTAATTTTTGCAAAAATGTTTCCTTTACCGCCTGTTGGCTCTGCCAAAACTTCTCCGCATACCAGGCACTTAACAACTGTTGAAGGCTTCTCAAAAATGTTTTGCTCGTTTCTGCATTTTTTGCACTTAACTTTGAAAAACTTTGAGACCATGCTTCACCTACACCATTTCAAACTTCTTAATTCTAAAACCTGTCTTTGTGTGCATTTTTGAGCATTCTTCGCATTTAAGCCTGAGGTCAAGCTTTTGTGTTGGTTTTTTGCCAGCCGCTGGTTTCGAATACTTCCCATGCCCGCCGTATCCTCTTTTTTTCCTCTCTTTCTGCCTGTTTGCCTTTCCCATTGGGTGAGCGGTTCCCCTGGTCCTTTTCTTTGCCTGCTTTACTGCATGCACTGTGTGTTTCTTGCATTTTGGACAATACGTTCTGATTTTTTTCGGGAATTTCATATTTAACACCTGTGAATATATGCATCAAATATGTTTAAATATTTTATTCTTTTTTCTCTTCTTCTATTTCTATTTTTCTGGCTAAACCCTTGTCTATGAGCAGTTTTGCTATATCTTCAGGGACATTCGCTATGTCCCCTTTTTTGTAAGGACCGTAGTTTTTCATATCAGTTCCCACGAAAACGGGAACATCAGAAAGCATTGCAAGGACTGTTTTTTTCTCTTCTTTTCCCTCCATTATTTCTTTTCTTTTTTTCTGGAACTCCTTTATGCAGTCCGCAACTTTTTGAAAAAACTCATTCTCTTCTGGTGTGAGGTTTTCAGGTGTTTTTCCAACAGAAACAAAATTAAACGCTGCTAAAAGTATTTTCTTTTCCCTTAGTCTCAGTATCTCCTTCAAAACAACCTTCGCGTTTTCCAGTTCCCAGGCGTCCTCTTTTTCTTTGCTTATCTCTGTTTTTTTATCAAGATATTCTTTCACGTCGTGAAAAAAGCTCTCCGGTATAGACGTTAATCCTGATGACTCTCTCTCATCATGCGCTATTCTCCTTATTGTCTCGTATGTCAACATAACAAATATTTAATATTAATATTCAAAAAGATTTCTTCTTTCTGGTTTTTCTGAACGGGTAATTAACCGGGTTTTTTACTGATTTATCGGGCCCGCACAAAGAATCAGGCTCGCAGACCCCGAAACTTTCATACCAGCCTTCTTTTTCACATCTTGGTGGGAGCAGGTTTCTTTTCTGCTGCTGATGCCATCTTAACTGGGAACGTATGTAATTTTCTCTTAAGGGCGGTTTGTTTTTTGCGTTCCATTCATAAACCATTTGCTCTGTTTCTTTCCAGTTCCACCCCAGAGACCTCAAAAGAGTAATAAGAATAAATACAGCTCTCTTTCTGCCGTCAGAAAGGCCCTTAAGAATGTTTTTGGCGCACGGCGGAAAGGCGTCTTCTGAGAATTTTCTTCCTGTTTTAACAATTGTTTGTTGTTTTTTGGTTTCTTTTGTTTTTCTTCTGCTCCACCAGTCAACCGCCTCTGAAACCAGAAGCCCTGCTTCATTCTCCTCTCCCGGTTTTAGGTAACCCGTATCGACTTTAACAATCCTGTGGTCTGCATCTTCTCTTTTAAATTCTTTTAACTGGCTTTGCTTTATTGGCAGAGAAACAAAACCTGTGTTTTTGTTCAGAGAGTAAGGCATTCTGAAGAGATGTCTTGGCGATATTAAAACAGGGTCTACATCAACTATTTTAAACGGGTTTATAATGTGAGCCGAATCATTGGCTGTTATTTCTTCCAAAGGCTTTCCCGTCCGGGAAGACAGGTCTTCAATTGTATAGGCTTTCAGGAGCCTTGATTCCAGCTCTTCTCTGACAAACTGTTTAAGGTACAAACCGATTGTTCTTGGAAGCTCGGGAAACATTTTAACAACAGGCTTGTAATCAACTGTTTTTGGAAAACATTCCCATGGCACGGCAATATGAAAGCCTGTCCCGCCTGTGAATTTAAGGGAAAAGTTTTTTATCCCGTGTTTTTTCAGCGCATTGCAGAAAACCTCTGCTGCAATTTTTCCGTGTTCAAAAACCTCGCAGTCGAGGTCCAGAACAAGATCCCAGCCTGTCCTTAATTGTTCGTAATTGTCTGTTTTCAGGCTCATCGGTTGTGACCATCTTTCCAGCGAGCAATGAAACTCTATTACGCCCTCCCTGACCATTGCTGTTATGTCATTTGGATAAATAATTACATTGGGCCTTGTGCTGTAGGAACCGTTTCTGAAAACGCCCACAACTTCCCTGTTTTTTCCAACTTCCAGAATAATGTTCTGAACGTCTTCCCTTGAATAGTATTCAAAAACTTCCCTGAGGTTCATAGATTATTTTAAATATATAAGATTAAAATGGTTTGTTATCCGTTATCTTTTCCATCACACTGTCTGTTTTTTTGCGAAGCTCCTCTATTGTTCCGTTGTTTTCTATTAAAAAATCAGCAAGTTTCATTGTTTCCGGAATCACTCTCTCTGTTGGAAGCCTGTCTATTTTAAAAAACCTGTTGAAACTCAGACTGCCTTCTCCCTTTGTTTTCCTTTTTTTTGCTCTTTCATATCTCAGCTTCGGTTCTGAATCAACTGCTATAAGAACAAAACCGTTCCCAAAAGCCTTTTTCAGAAACTCAACTTCTTCCCTAAACCTCACCCCAGCAATAACATAGTTTTTATCTCTCTCTATATGCTCTGCTATCATTCTTGTTAGTATATCATTCCCGTATTCTTCCCTGAGCTCCATTGCAAGGTTAATCAGGTTTTCTCTTGTTATGGCTTTTTTTTCTTTTTTAAGCAAGGGGGCAAGAACGTTTTTCGTATAATCCAGAACATGAAAACCATATTTAAGAGAGAGATACTCTGCTATTTCGTTTTTCCCTGTAAGCCTTTTACCAACAATGCCTATAATCATATTTATTATTCCCTGCGCCAAATTTAAATTATATGCTTCTGCCAGAACTGGTTGGCTTTACGGGAAAGATGTTTGAAATAGCGCAGACTAATACAATGTTGCTTTTGATAGTGTTTTTTATATTCATGCTTCTGGCATACAAAGTTTTCAAAATGGTTTTGAAGGCAGCAATAATAGGAATCATATCAATGTTTTTCCCGATATTCACGTATCTTATCGGTTTTACTGACAGCGTAACAATTTCTCAGGTTTTATGGTTCGGTATTGCAGGCATAAGCCTTTTCTTCGTTTACAGCGTTGTTTCAGGCGGTATAAAACTTATATCCTGGATATTCAAGCCATTCAAAGCCCTTTTCAAGGAAAAGAAAAAATAATTCAAACAATATATCCTGTGATGTTCGCGCTTTTTTTATTTGCGCACTCCTGTATGTAATTTCTGAAGTCTTCTTCCGGATTACCAGCTGACATGTTTCTCACTCCCAAACAAAAGGAATAAAAAACAGCAGAAACATACCTGTCTAAATAAGGATCAATTTTCCCTTCTTCCAGCCCCTGAGTCATTTCAGAAACTAAATCATCTATTTCCCGGGTTGAAATCGCAACCAGTGCCATTTCTTCTTTTCTGTCTTTAAGTTTTTTATAAACATGAATTTCTGCTGGCGGGTTAGTAAGAACATATTTTTCCATTTCCATGTCGCTTACGTATGAACATTCTGTCATCTCCAAAGGAGGTTTCCTGTCTGTAACCGGTTTTTCACCTGAATACATGTACAAGTAAAAATCCAATACCCTTATTTTTATTTTTTTCAGCTCTTTTGAGTTGCTCATGTTTTCTTATAAACAGTAACTTTTAAGTAGTTTACGCCTCTATCTCATTGCTCGCCGCGTTTTCGCCTCTTTCCAGAGAGAACCAGCAGTACAAACTGACTTTGTTTCTGACCCATCTCATGGTTTTTGTTTTATTACCGAAACTCAGTGTTATCTGAAATTCTTCTGGCGGGTTCGAGAAAACCGCGCTTTTTGTTTCCTCTTCATTAAGGCTTATTGTTTTTTCATCACCATTTATGTTTATTATTACTGTCCCGGGTTTCCTTATGTTTCCAACAGAGACATTCAAACCTGTTCCCAGCGGCTCAGCAATCAACCAGAAAGAATAGAACTTCACGGCCTTTTCCTGAAGCATGTTTTTAATGAATTTATTGAACTCAAAGAAATCCGAGCTGCCTTTCTTCTCTTTCAGCCCAAGGTTCAAAGCTTTTGGGAATTCGGATTTCAGGTTTTCAGAAACATAAAAAAGGTCTTTTGATGGTGTGGTTTTTATGCCTGTTTTATAAAAAACCAGTCCTGAGAAAAACAAAACACATATCAATACCGTTCCAATAATGAAGAATTGCGCCTTCATTTTTCCCACACAAACAGTTTTACAACATATGGATGGAACGAGTCACAACCTGATATGAGATATTCACCCGTCCATATATTCTCAGGGGTTTCAGGAACTTCTCCCGCGCATCCCGAACTGTCGCAAACCAGAACTGAATGATTGTAAGGGAAAAGGGAAATTTTGGAATTGATGGCAGAGAGGTTTCCTGAAACAATATCTTCTCTCAGATTTCCTGTTTTGTCCAGTTCCATAAGCGCTGTGTAGGCTTTTTCTGTGTCCTGTGTTCCCGGCAAGGTGTTTGGTTTCAGCAGAACAACAAGAAAACCAATTAATATAATGCCTGCAAAAACCGCTTCCAGTGTTCTGACATAACCCTGCATACTTTATAATTTGTTCGCTTTATAATATATCCCTCAGCTTGTCGTTTAGTTTTATTATATTAATTTTCCCCTTCTGCTCTTTAATTAGTATGTTTCTTGTTATGAGAGACTCTATAATTCTGTGGACCTTTACTTTTGAGAAACCCGTTTCCCTTCCTATAATCCTCTGCGAAACAGACCCTTTGTGGTTCAGAACAACCCTCAGAATGCTTTTCTGGTCGTCTGGAAACACTCCAAGAAACACGTCAGTGCCTATTTTTGGCTTTTCAAATTCTGGCAAAAGCAGGTAATAAACCAGAACGCCTATAAACAACCCTATAGAAGCAAGCAGTGGAATAAAGAGGTAAACAGGGATTGCACAACCGCATATATTTCCTGTTTCTATCTGCATTTGAACATAAAGAGAGGAAAAGGCAACAATAAACACAAACACTGTGATAATTAGCATGCCAAGAAGGGTTTTTTTCTCGTAGTTCATATAATTAATTTGGTTTTTATTAATTAATACCAACAACAGCGTTGTTTTCAAGCCGTTGCTTCGTCAAGGAACTGAACCTGAGCGAATATGTCACAGTTCCAAGAACCCGGGCAAACCTGACTGCGTGTTTGACCAATTAACAGAGGTTGCGAACCGGTAAAACAATATTTAAAGTTTTATATTGTTTTAATTTTTATATGGGTGTTTTTGAAATTTATAAACAGTTGCTGAAAGCTTTTGGAAACCAAAACTGGTGGCCTGTTGAAAATAATTTTCATCCAAAAGAATGGGAAATATGCGCCGGCGCGATTCTAACCCAGAACACAAACTGGAACAATGTGGAAAAGGCGCTGAACAACATGAGAAAAGCAGGTTGCGTAACGATTGAAGATGTTTTAGAAATAGATGAAAAAGATCTCAGGGAATTGATAAAACCTGCCGGTTTTTACAAGCAGAAAGCAGAGAGGCTTAAAATTTTTGCAGAAGCTGTTGGCAGTTCTGAAAACCTGAAAACGTTTTTGAGGAAAACAAGCAGGGAAAATCTTCTCAGGATAAAAGGAATTGGTCCTGAAACAGCTGACTCCATTCTTCTTTATGCAGGAAACAGAAGGTTTTTTGTGGTGGATGCTTATACAAAAAGGGTTTTCTCAAGGCTCGGGTTTTTTCCGGAGAACCAGAATTATGAAACAGTCAGAAAATTTTTTGAAAAAAACCTTCCAAAAAACATTAAAATATATAAAGAATTTCACGCATTAATTGTAAAGCTTGCAAAGGATTTTTGCAGAAAAAAGCCTTTTTGTGAGAAATGTCCTCTTAAAGAAGATTGCAGTTTCAAGGGGTGAGGAAATGAAGATGGAAACAGCGAGAAACGTAATAAAGGAATGCGTAAAAGAGGGTGGAAAGATTCTTCTGGAATATTTTAACAGGCCTTTTCAGGTATGGGAAAAATCAAAAGGAAACCTTGTGACAGAGGTGGATTTAAAATCAGAAGAGAAAATAAAATCCATCATCCAAAAAAACTTTCCGGAACACGGCATATTGGGCGAGGAGTCCGGTTTTCAGAACACAGACTCAGAGTATCTCTGGGTTATAGACCCGCTGGACGGGACAACGAATTATTCTATGAAAAACCCGTTCTTCAATGTTTCTGTTTCTCTCGCAAAAAACAACAATATCGTTCTTGCATGCACCTATGTGCCTGTAACCAATGAGTTGTTTTTTGCAGAAAAGGGAGAGGGCGCTTTTCTCAATGAAAAACCCATAAGGGTTTCAAAAGAGGCAGACATTTCAAAACTAAACATAGCCTTCTGCAACGGAGGCTTAAAGGAGGATAAAATAGAAATTGCAAAAATATTTGCAAAATTAAAACTCATTGCAAGGGATTTTGACAGATTGAAATCAGGCGCATTAGAGCTTGCATTTGTTGCTTCTGGAAGGCTTGGAGGATATCTTGCAAACAACAACAAAGCATGGGATTCAGCCGCCGGTTCCCTGCTTGTTAAAGAGGCTGGCGGAAAGGTAACGGATTTTGAGGGCAATCCATGGAATGTGGAAAGCAAGGATATTCTTGCCACGAACAAAAAAATACATCAGGAAATTCTGGATATAGTTAAAGAAATAAGGGAGCAAGACTTTAATTGACAAATTCTTAACCATATCAGAATAACAGGAAACACAGGCGTGCCTTTTTTGCCCGTTTAATTCGTGTTATGTGCAATTTTTGCTCGGGTGCTTTGTCCTTCGGACAGATTATCTTTCGCTAACGCTCAAGAAATGTTATCATACAAGGTCTAGAAATTATATTCTAACGATCTTAGAACAGAAGACTTATCTAAATATGTTTTTAATTTATTTTTGATATTTTCTCCAATTTGGTCACAATTACACAAACAAAAAAATGATACTTTTTCCTCTATTCTTATAACTTCTATGCGAATTTTAGAAATATTTGATCCGTTTTGGTCGTATAATAATATATCTAATAAATGAAGAGAGTTTATTTTTTCAAACAGCAGGTTTTCTTTTTGTTCTTCTGTTAGTGTTTTTATATCTTTTTTGGATGTTGTAGTTAAGATGGGATTAAATTTAATTTTTATAATATCTTCCGATAAAATTTCTTTTAAATCTTTACAGAATTGTTTAACTTTATTTAATTTTTCAGTCATGTCCATCCCTGCAAATTCTCCAAGAAAACGATATTGATTTATATCATAAATTTCAGCGATTTTGTTAATCTGTTTAGGTATAATTAAAATTAAGATGTAAATTATCACTACAAAGATTATAAATGTTAAAGAAAATGAACTGATTTTGTTGGGAATATAGATCCCTATAATCATTTTCATAATTTCAATGAACAAAGTAGAAGCTACTGCTATAAGAACAGACAAAATGATTAGATTAATATCTTTTTTATAACTTTTTATTCTTGTTTCCCTTGCTAGAAAAAACTCATTTAATTTATTTTTTATCCATATAATATCTTCTTTAAGTTCTTTATCTGGAGAAGAAGATGTCATTTTAACACCTTATCTTATTGTTCTATAACCACACCGTAAACAACGATATACCGTTTTTTTCCCATATGTTCTACCTTTTGATTTAATAGGTCTTATCCATCCACATTTAACCATACGTCCTCCACACATTGGACACTTCATTTTATTACCCCTAAATTAACGAGTTATTGACTAAAATTTTAAACCTGTTAATCTTTGCTTCTCTTTTCAGTAAATCTGGAATTATTTTTTGTTGTTCATTTAATCTGCTAATTTTAAATCCTTGTCCAGTCGTAAGTTTTAAAACAGGAATTGGATTATATTTCTTTCCATCAATTTTTACATCTTCCAAATTTGTAAAAAGAATCATTTTTAGTAACCCATCTTTTATATCACCAATAGAGGGAAGTTTATTCTCTTTTGTGTGTTTCGCTTCTATGAGAAAAACATTCTTCTCATTTATCTCAACCTCATCAGAAGTAAAATAATAGTAACCACCGAGATAATTTTTTATCGTTAATGTTGCCTTGATTCCGGTTACTTTCTCTTTGGGTTGTATAGTAATACTTTCTCTTATTTGTGCTTTGTGAGCTAATTCTCGTGAAAGATTCATAAATGTTTCTTTACCTTCTAATAACTTTTTAATCCTCTTTTCTGCAGATTCTCTAGAATGCATTTCAACATTTAGGGTTTTGGAAATTTTATCATATGCTTCTAATGCTTTCTTTCCAATATCTCCAACTTTCTCTATCTGCTCCAAATTCCAATGTAAAGCATCTGATTGATAAGAAAATAATTTTTTAATTTCTGATTTAATTTGTTCTATATCAAATATCTGA
>QMZY01000014.1 GCA_003663415.1 Candidatus Aenigmatarchaeota archaeon | reverse complement strand
TTTTTTCTTTGGCGAGAGTGCTGGTGAAGCCCCGGGAAAATATATCCTGAAATGGGAACCAAACTTAAAGCCTGTTTTCACCACAAATCCCCTGAGCCTCCAGTCTTCATACACTTCATAAAGCCTTTTTGCATATTCTCTTTTTTTCATAACCTCATTCAAAATTTTTTCATAACTCATTTGCTTCCCTTTTGTGTTTTTTACTTTTAGACCAAAGTGTTTGGAAAGGAAAACTGTTTCAAGAAAATTCAGTTTCAGAAGATTTCCTCTTTCCTGCCTGTATACTCCGTACTGACCGAACCAGTAGTTAATAAAAAGTTCCTGACCTATATTTTCATCTTCAATAACAGAAAACAGAGAATCGGGATACCACACAGCTTCTGTTTTTATGCTGTTCTTTTCCAGCGGTCTTGACGGATATTTTTTTAAATTCACCTTTTTCCTTTTCTTCCATTCGCCCACTTCATATATTCTTTTGATTATTAATCCCCTGTCTCTCCAGTCTCTGTATGCATTAAATTTTATAAAAAGCCTCGGCTCTTTCAAAGAAAAAACAGAAGCCATCTCATTGAATTCCACTTTTTTATCATTATAAAAACAGACTCCGTTCATAAAATTCATTATATAAAGCGTTTCCTCTGGTTTGAGATAAAGCCTTCCGTTTTTTTCTTCACCAAAAAAATTCTTCTTTAATCTCTCAATATCTTCTTTATTCTCTATCCACATGCTTTCCTTTCCGTCCCACTTTATTTCTATCATAGACATCAGCATAAATGTCGGTGGCGGGGTTTTCGCTTTGTACAAACACAAATAATTATTTGATGAAAATCTTGCTGGAAGCGAAGCTGAACCTTCGATTGACGTTCTTTCGGAGCACCCTTCCAAATGACGGATTAAGCTTCTTTTTGGTCGACCTTTTCTAAAGGCTCGAGCCAAACCTTCGCGGCAGCTGTTTTTCCGTTAACGCTTCCATCAGCTTTGCTGGTGGCGCCTGCCGTCAGGCAGTGTGTAGGCCGTTTACTTGGCCTAAAGGCTTTGCGGCAGCTGTTTTTCCGTTAACGCTTTAGTGCGTTTATCCTGCACTAAAGGCTTTGCGGCAGCTGTTTTTCCGTTAACGCTTTAGTGCGTTTATCCTGCACTAAAGGGTTATTCGAACCCGCGACCTCTGCGTTTCTTTCATCGGAAACCTCAATGCTCATAACCGATGTTATGAGCGCAGCGCTCTAACCGCTGAGCTACACCGACATTAATATTTTATAACTAAATATTAATTAATATCTATACCTTCCAGTTTTTCCGAAACCCCTGCTTTCGACAGAATCTCCTTTTCTATTTCTTTTACAATAGGCTCTGCTTTGTTTATTTCTCGCATTGCCTTTTCAGACATTTTCCCGTACCTTTCTCTCAAATATTCAAACCGTTCTTCTACCGTTACAATCTTGTTTCCTTTGACACGCATATCAGCATAATAAACCAATTTCTCTTCCCATGTTTTCAAAGGAGAATGAAGAACAGCCGTTGTTATGTGTTTTCTAACAATGGGCGCAACTTCAGCAAACCCAAGGCTTTCCAGAATCTCGGCTGCTTTTTTTCCATGACCGGAATCCTCGTTAAGTGTCATATGTTTGTCCAGATCATGAAGAAGCGATGCGGCATCAACAAGCCCAAGGTTTATTTCCTCTCCTTTTTCTTTTAGTTTTTTAGCAAGGAACATTGCAACTCTGTTGACCTGAAGTGTATGAGCTACTATGTTTTCAGGAACCCTGTATTTTTTCAACAACTCAAAACACTTTTCTTTGGAAGGTATCATGTCTTTAGTTTGGTTTAATGGTTTATATTTGTCTCTGTTATTTTTCTCAATTCCAGCGCATTTTTGTAGCAATCAGCGTTATTGAAAAAAACATACACCGGTTTGTTTTGAGAAACAATTTTTTTCTTTATGTTCTGAATTTCCTGTTCAGAAAAAGAATAATTATACATAGACGGTTTTCCAAAACCATGAAGCCTGTAATAAACCATTTTCTCTGAATGAAAACATTCCTGCCTTAACGGGTCTACGCAATGAGTAATTTTCAGCTCTGAAAACAAAGAAGAAACTGTTTCTTTGTTCCAGTCCCTTTCCCATCTAACTTCCCATGCAAACAAAAATCTCCTTTCTATATTCTCAAAAAACCTTTTAACCTTTTCTATGTTTTTTTCACTGGGTTTGAAGCTTGCCGGCGACTGAAACAATAAAACCTTTGCTCTTAAAGCCTCTGCTGTTTTTTCAATCTGTTTGAAAGCAAATAAGGATTTCTCAGAAGAGAACCTGTCAAAATGCGTAATAATCTGTGAAACCTTTACAGTAAATTCAAAATCAGGATTTATCTCATCGGCTTCCTCCCTCCACTTCTTGGCTGTTTCTGTTTTCGGAAGCCTGTAAAATGTTGAGTTTACTTCAACAGTGTCAAAAAGAGAAACATACGCCTGAAGCTTTGTTTTAAACCTTTCTTTCCACCCAGTACCAAAAAAATCCTGCGCATTCAGGTAGCTCCATCCGCAGTTACCTATTTTTATCATCCGGTTCCTCATATAACCAGTTGAATCCGTAAATAATTTTTTCCTGTATCTCATCTTCTGTTGGCTCTTCAGGATAAACAAACCTATCATTTTCTTCATTTTCTTCATCTTCATCATCGTCTTCTTCGTCTTCATTTTCCCAATAATTTTGAATCTTGTAAAAAACAGTGTCTTCCAGGCCTGATCTGCCTGAAGAATCAAAAAACAGAAAATCATCATTGCTAACTCTTGAAAAAAAGTTATGTATTCCGTACGCAGAAACAAAACTATCCATGTTCATATAGACCCCAACCATAAATTAAATTATTTTTTTAGCTTTTAAAAAATTAATGGTTTAGAACAACAGTAAAGTGTTTTATTTAAAATCTGACAAAATTTTTTCTATTTTAGAGTTTAGCGGCGGAATTTCCTCTGTTATAACCACCCACACAATTTCAAGGTCAACACCATGATATTCATGGATTAATTTGTCTCTCATACCTGCTATTCTCTTCCAAGGAATTTCAGGGTAACTTTTTCTTATCTCTTCTGGAATCTTTTTAGCCGCTTCTCCCATAACTTCAAGGCTCCTTATAACAGCATTTACGGTTTTTCTATCATTTACAAAATCATCAAAATTCATATTCCTTGTAAAATCTTCAATCTCTTTTATAGAGTTTAAAATATCGTTCATATAATCGTAGTAATCTCTTTTCATATTCTCACCGCTTCTTTCAGGATATGTTTTCCTATCCTTGGTTTAAGGGCTTTTTTAGAAACCAAGTCAACTCTTATACCCAAGAGTTTGCTGAGATATTCTTCAAGCTCAAGAAACTTAAAAAAACCTATTGGTTGCTCAAACTCTACAAGAACATCAACATCGCTTTTTTTTCTTTGTTCCCCTCTAACAAATGATCCAAATAATCTAAGCTCTTTAACATGGTATTTTTTTTTAAGCTCTTCCATGTGTTCTTCAAGAATTTTTATAATTTTGTTCATATCTTCCATTATATACACCTGTTTATTTTTTAATTAGAGGATTTAAATGAATTGTTACTTTGTTTTCCAATGAACATGTGCTTCAATGCCATAGTTGCATACGACCCTTTTGGAAGAAAAAATCTTACTTTGCATTTCTTTTTGTTTTTGTTCAGTTCGTCTCTTTCTAATTTCCCTATCTCTGGAGAGATATCAATTATCATGTCCCTCGGGTTTCCCGGCAAAAACAGTTCAGGCATTTCTTTTACTCTGAAATCCTGCTTTTTTACACCCTCTCTTTTTAAGACAGCCTTTTCTTCTTTATTAAGTTCTGAAGAAAACCCCGGAACCCATATTTTTCTGTTTTTCACTTTTCTTGCAGGAACCGCAAGGTTCCCCAACGGAAAAACAAGAACTCTGTGCTTGTATGTTTTCAGGATTTCAGAAACAATAATGTTCCACAAATATGATTGATAGGAGTTGCAAAGAAGCCTTAAAGTTCTTTTTGGAATTGTTCGCAAAGCGCCTACAAAATCGTTTTTGTGCTTCTCTAAATGCTCCTTTGTTTCCGGCAAAAGTTTGCAGGCTTCCCTGAATTTTTTTTGAATGATAAGCTTTCCCACCAGCTGATTGTTCAGATTTTTTCCGAACCTCTGGACATCAAAATAATTTACAAACCATTTAATCTTTTTTGGCTTTTTTGTTATGTTTCTCACCACAATCTCAAATTCATTCCCTTTGTGTTCGCCCAGATTTATTCTTTTCCTTCCCTGACCAAGATATTCAAGCCTGATGTTTCCCAGGTCAAGGTTGATTTTTTTGCCGTGAAGAACAGAAACATACTGTTCAGTTACAGCATCTTTGTCCTTGTTTCCAGAAAAGTTTACGAATTTTGTTCTCACGCCCATTTTTTTCGCAATTATTTCAACCGCTTTCTGTGTTGTGTATCCCTTTTTGAAAAGCCTGTAATATGCAAACCTGCCCCCTTCAAGCTTCAAGTTCATGACTTCTTTTACTGAGAAATCCTCTGTTTTCTGCTTGAGTTTGAAATCCATACTTAACAAGGTTTTGTTTCCTTTGGTTTAATGCGGCTTGTGTTGCATTTATTCAAATCCCTGCAAACCCGGGTCCGTGTTCCGTTTTGACATTCGCTCCATTCCGAACAGCTCCAGTTTTCCGCACAACACGCTCCATATTCCCTGTAAGAAACGCATTCGTAGTTTGTTTCAGGACCGCACTTAAAATTTGTCCTGTAATGAATCCCGTCAATGCATTTTGTCCAGGGGTTTGGTTTTGGACATTCCGGACAAACCTTTGATTCCTTAACCTGTACGCAACCGCTGACAAAAACCAACATCCCAATTAAAAACACCAAAGCGAACTTCATATCTTTATATTATTTTTATTAGCATTTACATTTTTTCCAGAACATCTATGCCAAGGAGCGTTAAAGCGTTTTTTATTGTTATTCTTGCGGCTTCAACCAGAGCGAGCCTTGCTTTTTTAACCTGCTCTGATTTTTTCTTTCCCTTTTCTCCCAAACCGTTTCTTAGATCTTTGTTTACAGGGTTCAGAACAGGTATGTTCTGGTAAAACTCATTAAAAACCGTTGCAAGCTGATACGCATAATTAGCTATATAGTGAGGTCTGAAATCCTTGCAGGCACTTTCAACTACTTCAGGAAATTCCATTATCTTCTTAACAAGCCTGATTTCATGGGGATATTCCAGAAATTTCCCGTTAAACCCTGCCTCTTTCGCGCCTGACTTTCTCATAATAGAGGAAGCCCTTGCGTATGTATATTGTATATAAGGAGCCGTGTTCCCTTCAAATTTCAAAACATCTCCAATTCCGAAGGAATATGTTTTTTCCGGTGAAACCTTTACCATGGCATATTTCAATCCCCCTATACCAACAGCTTTTGAAATTCTTTTCTTGAGGGCTTCAGAATAATCAGGCATTTTTTTCTCAACAATTTTTCTCGCTTCCTCTGTCGCTTTGTCCAGAAGCTCGTCCAAAGAAACGAATTTTCCTCTTCTTGTTGACATGGAACCTTCGGGCAGCAACAAAAACTCGTAAAAAATCACATGATAGTTTTTCACTTTTTCCGGAACCAGCAGCTTCAGTGCAGAAATTAGTTGACGGAAATAGAATTTCTGGTCAGTTCCAATAACGTTCAGGTTCGTGTCGGCTTTTTTTAGTTTTTCCAGATGGTATGCCAAATCCCTCAAAGGATAAAGCGTTGTTCCGTCAGACCTTGTGAGCGTGAATTCTCTTTCTATCCCAAAACCCCTCAAATCCAGCCATATTCTTTTTCCTTCTGTTCTGGAATCTGAAAGAGTTTTTATCTTCTCTATCAGGGAATCCATTTTCTTTCCAAAAAAACTGCTCTCATGCACGTACTCGTCTATATGAACCCCTATTCTCTTTAATGTTTCCTTTTGCCCTTTCAAACAACTATTTGAAATCAGACGGTACAGTTTCCTTATGCTTTTGTTTCCCTTTTCAAACCCCATCATAATTTTTTCCAGTTCTTTTTGCTTGTCTGTCTGCTTCTCAAGTTCTTGGTTTCCTTTTACATACAAATCCAGAACCCACCAGTCAGGTTTTTTCTTTCCCTTTTCCGGGTTTCTCATATACTCCATAACAGCTATTCCTATTTGCTTTCCTGTGTCATTACAGAAAAACTCTGTTTTCACTTTATAACCGGAAAACAAAAAAATCCTTGCCAACGAATCACCTATCACAGTGTTTCTGAAATGCCCGATATGCAGAGGGCCGTCCGGGTTTGCGCTTGTGTGTTCGATTAAAACACTTTCCTTTCTTTTTTTCCCAGAGCCGTATCTTTCTCTCTCTTTCAAAACATTTTTCAAAACCCTGTCAGAGAGTTTTTTCCAGTCAAAATAAAAATTCAGGTAAGGTCCTTCTGCCTTTATTTCAGCAACCATGCCTTTGGGCAGGATTCTAACTTCAAGCTCTTTTGCTATGGTTTTCGGGTCTTTTTTAAGGTTTTTTGCCAGAACAAAACAGGGAAAAGCAAGGTCAGCCTCAATTTCTTCAGGCGGTGTTTCCAAAAACCCAAGAACCTCTTTTTCATCCAAACCGGCCGCTTTAGAAACAATCTCAGCTGCGTCTTTCTTAAGTTTTTCAGCGAAACCCATACTTATATTTTTACTGCTAAATATAAAAATCATAACAGAGGCTGAGAAAAGCCCAAGGGCATCAACAAGAAACTGCTGCCGCTTGGGAAATTCTCTATTACAAACAAATATAAACGTTTCCCGACAATATATCTTAATATGAATTGTCTGAAAAACAGCGTTCAAATCCTTTTGGGTTTGGTTTTGATTCTAATAGTTTTGTTTATATAAATTCTCACGGGCTTCTGTTCCTTTGATTGCGAGGTGATATGAATGGAATATAATCCTTTAACCAAAACATATGAAACCGCTGAGGAGCTTCTGAACGATTTAAAAGGCATTAAACCCGGGATAACATCCGGGATAATGGAAAAGTTAGAAAAAGACTTAATCTACTGGACCTCTTACAGGCTCAAGGGCGGCACGGCTGAAGTGAAAAACTGGTTTCAATTTGAAACAGATAACACCGGAGAGTGCTATGAAATAAATGTAATTATGGGAAGAAAAATAATATTAAACGGAAAGCCAATAAAAAGACAAACCAAAACCTTAAAAATTCTGAAGTATCCGAACCAGTGGATATATTCTAAGTGGTGAGTATGGATTTTAAAGAAATTGAAAAAAAATGGAAAGAGAAATGGGAAGAGAAAAAACTGTTTGAGCCCGTAGTAAAGGGCGAAAAAAAGTTTTATATAACTGTCGCCTATCCGTATCCTTCTGGTTCTATGCACATAGGTCATGTCAGGACATACACTGTTCCTGATGCCATAGCAAGGTTTAAAAGGATGCAGGGCTTCAATGTTCTTTTTCCCATGGCATGGCATGTGACAGGGACCCCGATTATAGGAGCTGTGAACAGGCTGAAAAAAAGAGAAAAGAAGCAAATGCACGTTCTTAAGAACGTGTTCGGCGTGAAGGAAAGCGAATTAAAGGAACTGGAAACCCCTATGGGTTATGCAAGGTATTTTATAGAAAAGCATTACAAGTCCGGAATGAAATCTCTCGGTCACAGCATTGACTGGTCGAGGGAATTCACAACAAACGATGAGCATTACAAAAGGTTTATAGAATGGCAGCACGGAATATTGTTTGAAAAGGGTCTGGAAAAAAAAGGGTTTCATCCTGTGAAATGGTGTTTGAATGACAAAAACCCCGTGACAACGCATGATTTGCTGGAAGGTGAAAATGCAGATATACAGGAATTCACTTTATTGAAATTTAAATTTGAAGACAAATTTTTGGTTGCCGCAACCCTGAGACCTGAAACCGTTTTTGGACAAACAAACGTATGGGTTAATCCAGAAACAGAATACATAGTTGCAGATTTGGGAAAAGAGAAATGGATAATAAGCAGGGAATGCGCAGAAAAACTTTCGCATCAGGGAAAGGAAATAAAGGTAACAGAAACTGTCAAAGGAAAAGAACTTGTGGGCAAATCCTGTGTTGCGCCGGAAATAGAAAAGGAAATAATAATTCTGCCTTCGGAGTTTCCGGACCCGGACATAGGAACAGGGATAGTCACAAGCGTTCCTTCAGACGCTCCTTACGATTGGATTGCATTGAAAACCATTCAGGAAGACGAGAAGCTTTTGGAAACATTCGGTCTGGACACGGAAACAGTAAAATCCATAAAACCCGTTCCTATTATCAAGACAGAGGAACTGGGAGACATGGCAGCAGAAAAAATATGCAAAGAAATGGGAATCAGTTCTATAAAGGACAAAGAAAAGCTTGAAGAGGCCACAAGAATCGTGTATAAAAAGGGGTTTCATAAAGGGGTGATGAACGAGAACTGCGGAAAATACGCGGGCATGAAGGTTGAAAAGGCAAAAGAATTGATAAAAAACGAACTGGTGAAGCAGGGAAAAGCAGACGTAATGTACGAGTTTTCCGAGCCTGTTGTGTGCAGGTGCGGCGGCAAAGTTATAGTTGCCCTGCATGAGTCATGGTTTATAGATTATTCAAACAAAGAATGGAAGGAGCTTGCAAAAAAATGTCTCAGGGAAATGAAAAACATTCCTGAAGCCACAAAAAACGATTTTTTCCACACCATTGACTGGTTAAATGAATGGCCGTGCGTGAGAAACTATGGTTTAGGAACGCCCCTGCCGCAGGACAAAAGGTTTATCATAGAACCGCTTTCGGATTCAACCATATATATGGCTTTCTACACAATTTCGCACAAAATAAAAAACTACAGCGCGTCCCAGCTGAAGAAGGAGTTTTTTGATTACGTGATGCTTGGAAAAGGCAAAGAAAACAGGGTTTCAAACGCAACGGGCATACCTGAAAAGGAACTGAAAGAATTGAGGAAAGAATTTCTTTACTGGTATCCTCTGGATTGGAGATGCTCTGCTCTGGAGCTGATTCAAAATCATCTGACTTTTATGATATTTCATCACGTTGCTGTATTCCCTGAACAGCACTGGCCCAGAGGAATAGCTGCATGGGGAATGGGTCTGCTTGAGGGGGGAAAGATGTCGAGCTCAAAAGGAAACGTGGTTCTTGCCTCGCAGGCCGTTTCAGAGTTTGGAGCAGACACCGCGAGACTGTTTTTGCTTTCTTCTGTTGAACCGTGGCAGGATTTTGACTGGAAGGCGAAAGAAGTTAAAAACTATCAGCACAGGCTGGAGTCATGGTTTAAAAAGGTTCTGAGGCTTTCTTCTGCTGGCAAAAAAATGCAGGAGAGAAGAATAGACAAATGGCTCCTGTCCGAGGCGCAGGAAATAATAAAAAACACAACAGAAGCTCTGGAAAAACTGGAAACAAGAAAGGCTGCACTGGAATGCTTTTTCAGAATGGATGAGATAATAAAATGGTATGAAAAAAGGGCGGAAACAATAAACAAAGAGGTTATGGATTATGTGCTGGAAACATGGATAAGGCTTTTAACTCCTTTCGTGCCTTTTATATGCGAAGAGTTGTGGGAAAAAACAGGTCATAAGGGCTTTGTATCGCTTTCTTCCTGGCCCGAATTTCAGAAAAAGTTTTTTGACAAAAATCTTGGGAAGGCCGAGGAACTGATAAAGAGAACACAAGAAGATACAAAAGAAATAGTGAAGCTTGTCGGAAAAAAACCGAAAAACATAAAGATTTACACAGCGCCGCTGTGGAAGTATGAGATATACGCAGATGTATTGAAAAACGTGAAATCAAACAAGGAGATCATACCGTTGGTAATGAAAAGCGAGCACGGGAAGAAATACAAGGAACACGCCTTGAAGTTTGCACAGAGGCTTGCAAAGGAGTTTGAGGGGAACGAAATATTAAGCGAAGAGGAAGAGTTTGAAGCATTGAAAGACGCAGAGAAGTTTTTTGAAAAAACCTTTTCCTGCGAAGTTGAGGTTTTGCACGGAACAGGGCAGGAATCGGAAAAAGCAAGGAACGCGGAACCCGGAAAACCGGGAATAGAAATTATTGCATAGTCAATCTCTTGTTCTCAAAACACCTCTGTAAACAGAATACATTAGAACCAGAAACGGAAAGATTTCCAGTCTTCCGAGAAGCATGTTGAGCATGAGAAGAAATTTTCCTATAACAGGCATGGTGGAAATTTCTATAACAGACAAACCAACTGTTCCCTGAGCAGAGGCAGCCTCAAACAGCGAATCAAGAGGGGAGTAGCCCAAAAGAGACAAAACGAAAGTGGTTATAAAAAGTATCCCTATATACATACAAACAAACAGCATGATTATAGCGGTTTCAGAGTCTTTTATTGTTTTTTCCTGATATTTCAAGGGCACGACCGCTTCTGGCGGAAGCGATATTTTTTTGCCAATCCAGGCAAATGCTTTCCATGCTATTCCCGCCCTGACAAGTTTTAGGCCGCCAGCGGTTGAACCTGCGCAGCCGCCTACAATCATAAGCAGTATCAAAAGAAATTCAGGCGTTCCTGACACTGACTTAAGCGTTGAAAAGCCTGTCGTGGTCAGAGCGGAAAAGGCGTAAAAAATCCCGTTCTTTATCCCGTCATCCGCAAAGAGAAATGAAAGAAGAAGCGAAAACACAGCAATTAAACCCCAGAACAGCCTGATTTCTGAGTTTTTTATGTATTTTTTTATGTTTCCTTTCCAGAGTTCATAATGAATAAAGAAAGAGGTTGCTCCGAGAATCATCAAGAAAATTGCTATTACTTCTATAAAAGGATTGTTGTAGGCTCCTATTGAATTGTTTGTGGGCGTGAAGCCGCCCGTAGAAACAGAGGAAAAAGCAACAACAATAGAATCGAAGAAAGGCATGCCCGCAGAAAAGAAAAGAGCAATGCCAATACACGTGTATATAGCGTATATCATAAAGGTTGTTTTTACTGTTCCTCTTATACTTGCTTCTATTTTTTCAGGCCTGCCTTCTGCCCTGTAGAGGTAATAAGACGAGATTCCAGGCGAACCAACAAGCAAAAGCGAAATCAAAAGTATGCCAACCCCGCCAATCCACTGTGTAAAAGACCTCCAGAAAATAAGCGAAGGTGCAAAGGATTCAGGTTCAATTACGCTCAGACCAGTTGTTGTAAACCCTGAAACAGATTCAAACAAAGCGTCTGCTGGGTGCAAAACAGAAAGGAACGGAACAGCGCCCAAAACAGAGATTATAATAAAAGTCAGGGCGGATATAACCATGGCTGAACCAAGGTCAAGGTCCTCTTTCTCAAATTTCCTGTCCAGTATTGTTCCTGAGACAAACGCTATAATAGAAGCGATAAGAAAAAAAGGATACATTCCGTCCTGATATATGCCTGAAACAATCACAGGAATAAGCGAAAGGATACCTTCAATTTCCAGAACAAGACCCGAATAAGAGAGAATGGAACGGATATTCATATATTTAGTATTAATGGCGAATATTATAAAAAGGTAAAAAGTGGGAAAAGAGAGAATTAAATTTATTTAGTTTTAATTTAAAATTTTTTTAAACGTCCGTTAACTTTATAAATACAATTATTGTTATTATCTATAAGTGATAAAATGAAAAAACAAAAAGAAAAGGCAAAGAAGGCGAAAAATAAAAAAGGCGTTACAAAAAAAAAGAGGATTGAAATTCTGAAAACATTCACAAAAGAAATTCTGAAAAAATACGGTCCTGTTATCCGCTCCATTGTTCTGTTCGGTTCAACAGCGAGAGGAACATCAAAACTGGAGTCAGACATTGATGTTTTTGTTATTGTGGATGATACAAGGCACAGGATTTCTCCTTTGATGAAGGAAAAAATGGAAGAGGATTTTGAAAAAATAGCAAAAAAGATTTCCCGTCATCTCTCTGTTCAGCAGCCTTATTTGCTGACAGAGTTCTGGGGCATGGTGAGAGAAGGGCACCCCATTGTTTTTAATTTTATTCGCGAAGGAGTTCCCGTGTTTGATAAGGATATATTTGTTCCAATAAAAAGGCTTCTGCAGATGGGTGAAATAAAACCTTCAAAAGAAGCAGTGGAAAAGTTCATAGAAAGAGGGCCAAAAAGAATAAAAAGGGTTCAGAACGCTCTGGTGTATATGGTCGTTGAAGACTGCTACTATGCCATGCTGGAGAGCGCGCAGGCTGTTCTTATGTTTTTGGGAAAAATACCGCCAAGACCCCCTGACGCAGCAAAGACGCTAAGAAAAACCCTGGTTGAAATGAAGCTTCTGGAAGAGGAATATGTTAAGTATCTGGAAGATGTTATAAAGCTCAGGAAGGATGTAGAGCATAAGAGGATAAAAAAGGTTTCAGGGAAAGAGGTTGATGAATGGATTAAAAAAACAAAGGCGTTTGTAAAGAAAATGCAGGATTTGATCATAAAGATTGAGATTCTGAAAAGAGAGAACATGGTGGAAAAATCTTACGCTATTATGACAGAAACCGCACTAACGCTTTTGAAAGCAATGAGAAAGGTCCCTAAAACAGGGGAAGACCTAAAGGATTATTTTGAGAAGCACCTTGTGAAGGCCGGTTTGGTTTCAAACAAATATTTCGATGTTTTCTGCGAACTTGAGAAAATGCACCAGCTGGTTAAAAAAGGAAAAATAATGGAGCTTCCAAAACAGGACATTCTTTTATACAGGGAATACGTAAGGAAGTTTATACATGAGGCAGGCAGGCTGATGAAAAAAAAAACATAAAAGAATAATTACAGCAAACGACATAATTAATTAGAAAGTGTCGTTTGCCAGTTGTTCCTGACGCTTTGCAATTTATTGTGTCAGGAACTATAATTTAATTTTTAATTATCATAATCTTTCAATCAGCAAAATCTATATTTCATGTTTAGAAAAGTTTAAATAACCTTTATTACATAATTTAACTCAGCACCTAAATGCGGTCCAAAAGACCAAGAGGAGGGATTAATATGGC
>QMZY01000013.1 GCA_003663415.1 Candidatus Aenigmatarchaeota archaeon | reverse complement strand
TCTGGGATATGCTTTCTCAAGATATTCCTTGGTGAAACCCGCCTTCTCTGCTAATACAATCAGAGCTCCCTCTGTTGGGTCTCCTATGATGCTGTTTTGCTTTTTGTCAAGAACAGCGTTATTGCATAGTGCTGATGAGGTTAAAAGCAAAGACAGGGTTTTGGTTTTTTTCGGGTCTATTTTGTTGTTTTGGATTAAAAACCCGCCTTTTGGTATGTATCCTTCCCCTGTAACCTCAATGATGTTGTTTTCACAGTATATTTTTTTAACGGTCATTTCATTTCTTGTGAGGGTTCCTGTTTTATCAGAACATATTACTGTGGTTGAACCCAAGGTTTCAACCGCTGGAAGCCTTCTCATAAGGGCGTTGTGTCTTGCAAGCCTTTGCAAACCCAAAGCCAAGGTTATGGTAACAACTGCCGGCAGTCCTTCTGGAATGGCTGCTACTGCCAAGGCAATGCCTGTTATTATCATGGAAGTTATTACGTCTGTTGTGAGCGGCTTCCCTGTTAAGATGCTTTCTCTAAATATTCCAATTCCTGCAACCAAAGCGCAGATAACAAGAATTATTATTCCAAGGTTTTTTCCGAACACATCAAGCTTCTTTTGCAGCGGCGTCTGTTCCTGAGGTTCTTGGATTTTTTTTGCAATTCTTCCCATTTCTGTTTCCATGCCTGTTTCCACAACAATTCCTTTGCCTCTTCCCCCCACAACTATTGTACCTGTCCAGGCAATGTTTTTTCTTTCTGCTAAAACCTCGCTTCGTGTTGGTTCTGTTTTCTTGGTTACTGGAACCGATTCGCCTGTTATCATGGATTCGTCTATTCTGAGGTCTATTGCTTCAAAAATGCGGAGGTCTGCCGGAACCCTTGAGCCTTCCTCAAGAACAACGATATCGCCAAGAACAAGCTCCTTGCTTGGTATTTTCCTTGGTTTTCCTTCCCTGACAACAACAGCCTCTGGGCTCGTGAGTTTTTTCAGTGTCTCTATTGTTTTTTCTGCTTTGTATTCCTGAACAAAACCGAAAATAGCGTTAAGGATAACTATAACAAGGATTGCTGCTGCATCGAGAATCTCTCCTATCAGAGCAGAAAATACGGTTGCAAAGATTAATATCAAAACCAGTACGCTTTTGAACTGGTTTAAAAAAATCTCAAGTTTGCTTGTTTGCTTTTTTTTCTCAAGCTCGTTTGGCCCAAATTTGAGAAGCCTTTCTCTTGCTTCTTCTTCTGTCAGGCCCTCTTCGCCTGTTTTAAGTTTTTCAAAAACCTTTTTTGTTTCAAGCTCGCTCCAGAAAAAAGCCATGTTTAATTATTTCGCACGGGGGTTTTTATGGATTAAAATGATCGTTTAGTGCTTTTTTAACCTTAGAATGGCCTCTGCCAAATCTCGGGTCTCTTCCAGTGCTTTTTTGGCTTCTTCCTCATTAACGCCTGTCTGGTCTATTATTGTTTGTATGTCTTCCTGAGAAAAGCCTGTCTCTTTCACGTTTCCTGTGATTTGGAATGTTTCCTGCCCCATTACATTAACCTTTGAAACTTGCGGCTCTGATATGCGGATTTCATTCCCGTTTCTGAGTTTTATTATAACCTCTTCTGCATCAACTGTTTCCATCTGCATTCCAAGCTGTTTTGCAAGCTTTTCTATTTGCCTTGGGTTTATTTTCATGGTTTAATTTTTGAAAAAAGATTAATAAATGCGTTGAATTAGAAAACGAGAATTTTGTAATCAATGCGCCGTTTGTTATAATTTTATATATTTTAGAACGAAAATTTGCCTATGGACCCAAAAATAGAGTTTATTGTTGGTAATTTTGATTTGAGGGGTCTTGGGAAAAAATGCAATTTTCACGGCTGCTCCAAATATCCGAGCAAAGAGGCTTTGATATTTGAGATTGACATCAGGGGTGAGAGAAAAGATGTGGTTTCTTTATATTTTTGCGAAAGACATTATAATTTGGTTATAAAAGATATTATTAAAAAATTAAACGAACTTTCCGAGAGAGGAAAACGCATTGAAATAGAGGTTAAGGAAACAGGATATGTTACATATTGAGGGGCGGTAGCTCAGCCCGGGAGAGCACTCGGCTGAAGACCGAGGCGTCGTGGGTTCAAATCCCACCCGTCCCATATGGTTATTAAGGCTGTTCTTTTGGAAAACAAAATTGTAATTTATGAGGGTTTTGAAAGGCTTGAAGAAAAAAACTACGGAAAGAGGATAGAGGACAGGCTTGAGCTTTCTTTGGTCGAGGGCCTGTATTTGCTTGAAAAGGGAAAAATCCAGATTGGCAGGAAAAGCTTTAAATCTCTTTTGAAGTTTGCATTGAAAAGGGACCCAAGAATGCATGAAAAGTACATGGTGTACAGGGATTTAAGAAACAGGGGTTTTGTTGTTAAAACTGGCTTTAAATTCGGGTGCGATTTCAGGGTTTACCAAAGAGGTGTGGGTGTTAAAAGAGGGCCGAAAACACCGAAGGAACACACAAAATGGATTGTTTTTGCCGTGCCTGAAGACTATGCGTGCTCGTTTGCCGAGCTTTCAAGAGCAGTCAGACTGGCGCATTCTATCAGGGCAAGAATGCTCTGGGCTGTTGTGGACAATGAGAATGACATCACATACTATGAAGTGCTGAGAATGAAGCCTTAAAGTATAAATAATTCCTTTTGCTAATTAATTTTACTTGGGGTGAAAAATGGGAAGCGTAAAAAACACGGCAATAAAAACCCTTGGAAAACAGCTAATAAGTATGTATGGTGAGAAATTCACGGATAACTTTGAAAAAAACAAAAAGGTTCTTGAAGAAATAAGAAGGTTTAAATCCAAATATATAAGGAATGTATTGGCTGGGTTTATTACAAGGGAAATGAAAAAAATAAAACAATCCGGGGTGTGAGTTTGAATATAAAAGATGTTTTGGAAGAGCCTGTAAAGTTAAGCGGTGATGACACTGTCGGGGTTGCCGCTGCGAAAATGACAGAAAATGAAAGGGATTATGTTTTTGTTTTTGATAATGGAATGAAAGGCATTGTGCTCGCGAGAGATTTGATAAAAAGGACAATAGACCCTGAGAAAACGAAATTAGAAACGTTTATAAAGCGCATATCCCCTCTTGATATAGACACGCCTGTAACGAGCATCATAGAAAAAATAATGGTGAATGATTATCTTGTTGTTCCTGTTTGTTTTGAAAACGAAACCTATGCGCTCACAAAGATTGGCCTGCTAAATGCTTTAAGGGAGAATGAAGTGCTGAAAGGAAAAAAAGCAATGGATGTTATGAAATTTCCTTATTGTGTAAGTGAAGACGATTCTGCTTCTGTTGTGAGAAACATTATGAAAAATCTTGAGATTTCAAGAATGCCTGTTTTGGATGAGAAAGGAAAGCTTGCCGGTCTTGTGAACTGCATAGACCTTTTGAAAACAATAGCGGAAAGGAAAAGAGCAAAAAAAGGGGACATGAGAATGGAAAAAACGAAAATGGACGTTCCTGTTTCTTCATTTATGAGAAAGGTTTTCCCGAGAGCGAGCCCGGAAACGCCTCTTAATAAGGTTATAGAACTTATGGTTAAAAATTATTCTGCTGTTGTGATTGAGGATAACGGGGAACTGAAAGGCATTGTTACGCCAAGAAATATACTGAAGCTGTTTGGTAAAAAAACAGAGGGTGTATATGTGAATATAAGCGGGTTGAAAGACATTGACGCGTTTTTAAAAAATATAATTGACAAACAGATAACAAACAGCGTTAAAAAACTTTCAAAGATTGTCACTATAAACTATGCTGTTTTTCGTGTGAGCAAACATAAAAAGGCAGGAAAAAGAACTAAATACAGCGTAAGAGCAGGGTTTTCTACGAACAGGGGAAGGTTTTTTGTTAAGGACTATGATTGGGATGTAACAAAGGCTATGGGCAATGTTCTGGATAAAATTGAGCGAATGATTGTTGAAAGTGCCAAAAGGTGACGAGATGCATATATCGCGGGAAGACAAAAAAAACATATTATATATTATTTTCGGCGTTTTATTGGCTTTCGGGATAAACCAAACGCTTGGTTTTGTTTTATCCACAGATATGCCCGTGGTTGCTGTTGAATCAAATTCAATGGTTCCTACTTTTCAGAAAGGCGACATTCTCGTTTTGCAGGGCGTTCCTGAAAAGGATTTAAAGATTGGTGATATAATAGTTTTTTCCCCGTCGCCAACCCAAACGCCCGTTGTTCATAGAATAATAAAAATTAACAATGACGGGACATTTCAAACAAGAGGTGATGCCAACAGCGGGCAGCTGCCGTTTGAAAAGAAAATAGAGTATTCTCAAATACATGGAAAGGTTATATTTATAATACCTTACATAGGATGGGTGAAAATAATCCTTATGGAACTTCTGAAATGGCCGTATATATTAATATTGCTTTTGGGCGGATTTGTTGCGATATTAATATATATAAGTTAATATGAAAATAATCAAAGTGGTAATATGAATTTTTGCGAAAAATGCGGTTCGGTTTTGGTTCCAAAAAAAGAGAAAGACAGAACTGTTCTTGTTTGCAAAAAGTGCGGATTCAGGCTTGAGGACTACAAGCCGCTGGAAATTTCAGAAGACGTTGATAAAAACCCGCTGGATGATGTGATAATTATAGAGAAAAAGGAAGAAGCTCTGCCCAAAACAAAAACGGTTTGTCCAAAGTGCGGGAACAAGGAAGCTGTCTGGTGGATACAGCAAACCAGATCAACAGATGAGGCGCCGACTTTGTTTTTAAGATGCACAAAATGCAAGCACTCGTGGAGAGAATATGGTTAAATGATTTCCCAACCCCTTCCCTTTATTTTTGTTACGTTTCCTGAAAACACAATTGATTTATTTTGAAGGGACACAACACCCAAAAAATCGTAAACACTCATTGTTTCATTTTCTGCTGTTATGTTTGAGCCTGTGCTTGTGACAATGAATTTGCCTTTAAAAACAAGTTCTTTGAGTGAAACTTCCGGGGCAACAAAATTCTGTATTTCTGTTTCTATTTTCAGGTCTGTTTGGTCTTCAGAAAAAAGCAGCGTGTTGTTTTTGAAATGTGTGTTTATTTTGCCTTTAAAGTTGTTTATTTTCATTGTGCTGAGTGTTATATTTATTGGGCTGTCAGGTGAAAAAACGAAATTCTCTGGATAGAGCGTGAAATGAACATGCGTTGATTTTGTGTGCTGGAATCCGCTGAAAGGCGAGCTTCCCAGCCACTCGCTTATTTTTTCAAATATCTGCGAAAAGAAATCCTTTATCCCGAAACCTCCCACAAACAGCGTGGAAACAACTATTAATGCAGCAAACGTTGCTCCCAAAATCTTCCAGTCAAACATATGAATCCCGTTAATATTTTATATGGTTGATTCAATAAATAATAAATACTTTGGTTTATAATTAAAAAAGAGGGTCTTATGAATTTTCAGTTTGGCGGCGGGGGCGATTGGCTGTCTTGGATAGCCTGGTTTGTTTTTATGATGGTTTTCTTTTTGTTCTATCCAAGAATAATGCTTTCGCAGATTATGTGGAAGCTGGAAAAAACAGCAGAAGAGCTGGAAGACATGGCTGAAAGCTCAAAAAAGTTTATTATAAAAAGCATCAGCAAAAAAGCGGAGAAAAGGATAAAAGAAGCTGTAACAAGGTTTTTTGAGTTCTTTGTCATAACGCCTGTGTCTTTGGATCCGTACGGGATTATAAGAAAACTGGACCATATAATAAAGGAAGAAAAAGACAGGTTCGAGTATTTTGTTGATCAGGTTGCTCCTGATTTTGATTCTGAGAAAAAAGCCTGTTTAAGAATGGGTCTGGCAGGCGGTATATCTGTGTATGAGATATCAAAGGTGGTGAGACACTACGTAGAGCTGGTCAGAAAAACAAAAAATATACAGATTGCGATGGTTTTACAGATGCAGCTGCCCATGATAGAGAGAATCGCCAAGGCTATGTTTAAGGGAACGCAAACGCTTGCTAAAGGCGAGCCTGTAGGCGACGGTATTGGTCCCTTAATTGCAGCGTATTTAATGGGAAACAAAAAACCAACAATAGAAGAAGATGATGTTGTTGGAGTTAAAACAAAAATTGAGGGGAGAAATGTTTTTGTTTTAAAGGCAAAGGGTCCTGGAGGAAGGACAGGATTTCCGGGCAAAGTTGTGAAAAAACTTGTGGAAAAAAACGGGGTAAAAAGGATTATAACCATTGATGCTGCTGCAAAGCTTGAGGGTGAGAAGACCGGCTCTGTGGCAGAAGGTGTTGGTGTTGCTATGGGCGGTGTCGGCGTGGAAAGGTCTTACATAGAGGAAGCTATTGTAAAGAAGGGCGTGGCGATTGATTCTGTAATAGTTAAGATGAGTCAGGAAGAAGCGATAACGCCGATGAAAAAAACCATAAAGGATGCTCTGCCTGAAGTTGTTGAAGCTGTTAAAAGGGGGCTTGAAAGGGTTGGAAAGAACGGAAGCGCTATTGTTCTGGGTGTTGGAAATACGTCCGGTATAGGAAACTCAAGAAAAGAAGCAGAAAAGGCAATGAAATGGGTGGATAAATACCATAAAAGGGTTTCTGCGAAAAAGAAAAGCCGTATTTAAATAATCAGTTAAATAAAAGTTTATGAGAATTTTTGCCGATTTACACATACATAGCAAATACAGCAGGGCAACAAGCAAGGATTTAAGCATAAACAACCTTGTCAGATATTCAAGAAAAAAGGGTATAAACCTGCTTGGTACAGGTGATTTCACGCATCCGGAATGGATCAAAGAACTTAAAAACAGTCTTGAAGAAGACGGGAGCGGTATTTTAAAAACAGCTGACGGGTTTAGTTTTGTTCTTTCAAGTGAGATATCAAGTATCTATTCGGAGGGCGGTAAGATAAGAAAAATACACAACGTTGTGTTTGCTCCTTCTTTTGAGTGCGCAGAACAGATAAACAGCGAACTTGAAAAAAGGGGTGTTAATTTAAAAGCAGACGGGAGACCGATATGCGGCATAAGTTGTCCGGAACTGGTTGAAATAATAAAAGGGGTTGATGAAAGGAACCATATAGTTCCTGCTCATGTCTGGACTCCTTGGTTCGGTGTTTTTGGCTCAAAGTCAGGGTTTGATTCCCTTGAACAGTGTTTTAAGGACCAGCTAAAACATATTTTTGCTCTTGAGACAGGATTGAGCAGCGACCCTGCAATGAACTGGAGGCTGTCCAAACTGGATAAATATGCATTGGTTTCAAATTCTGACGCTCATTCGTTCTGGCCATGGAGAATTGGAAGGGAAGCAAACGTGTTTGAGCTCAAAAGTTTAAGTTATGATGGGCTTTTCAGGGCAATAAAGGAAAGGGACAAAAACAAATTTTTATATACAATCGAGGTTGACCCGGGTTACGGGAAATACCATTTTGACGGCCACAGGGAATGCGGTGTTGTTCTCTCGCCAAAGGAAGCTGAAAAACTAAATAATATATGCCCTGTTTGCGGAAGACCTCTTACAATCGGGGTTTTGCACAGGGTTGAGGAATTGGCAGACAGGAAAGAAGGGTTTGTTCCGAAAAACTCAATTCCATTTAAATCTCTTATCCCGCTGTCAGAAATTGTTTCCGCTTTTATTGGCGGACAGCCTTTCTCAAAAAAAGTCTGGGAAATATATACAGATCTGATTAAAAAATTTGGGAATGAATTAAAGGTTTTGCTTGAAGCAGGCGAAGAAGAGCTTGCTTCTGTGTGCAGAGAGGATATAGCAAAAGGGATAGTTATGGTCAGGGAAAACAAAATAAGGATTGTTCCCGGGTTTGACGGCGTGTACGGGTATCCTCTTTTGGGAAAATTAAAGGAAAGGGAAATGAAAACTGAAACAAAAAGGGATAAACAGAAAAGCCTTAAGGAATTTTAGGAAAGTTTTGTTCTGCTGCCTTTCAGGGTGAGCGATATTTGTTTTTCAGTATAATATTCATAAACAGCTTCTGCTCTTATTTCTTTTTGAACCGGTGTATATTTTGGCGGGTTTATTATTTGTATATAGCAAACGAATGAGTTTGTTTTTCCAAACGGAAGGTATATTGGTTTGTTTGTTATTTCTATGCAATCGCCGCCAATGGTTATATCATTATCAAATGATATTATACGAAGATTTACCTTGTTTTTGCAGTTTTTGCATTTCGTGGCTTTGCAGCTTCTGTGCGGAGGGTTTTCTGTTTTACCGTAGCAAGGGAATCCGTTTCCTGTGTTTGTGATTGTTATTTTTACCGGTGTTACTATAGTGTCTGTGTCTTTCCAGTATCTTATCGGTGAGTGTGTTTGGATGTTTATTCTTATAGGTGAATTTGTGCTTGACACTGTTTCGCTTGGTAAAGAAGCGCCGGAATCTTTTATTCTTATCAGCTCTTTTTGCGGCAAAAGTGTTATTGACGCTGTTGTTATGGTTTTGTATGTGTAGTAAACGCCGACTTTTGGTGTATAGCGGATAGAAAAATCTGGGTCTATTTCAGGAGCAACATAATTCCACGTGCATACATGCGAATCTCCTTGCGAACCTGTTAACGGATTCGGCGCGTTCAAAACAAAACCGTCAGTGTCGTATCTGCATTCTTTTTCTGTTGGGAACAATTCATGCGTTCTTTGGTCGCAGGTTTTTGTGGATTCGCACCAGCTTTCATCCAGACCGTAAAGCTCTGCAAAAACATTTTTTGCATCAACAGAGCCTGTGTTTTTTATTTTAACCCTGAAGCTCACAGGTTCTCCTGAATAGACTTCCTGCATGTCTGTTACAAAACTTTCGATAACAACTCCTGTGTTTTTTGTTTGCGGGCTGGTTTGCATTGTTATGCAGCCTGAAGTTAATATTACAAAAAGCAAAAAATATACTTTTTTCATTGAAAATTAATTGGCAAGAAGACTTAAATTTTATTCGGTTTAATAGATTTAGACGTGCTCCAAGCGTTTGCCTTTAACTGTAACAGATGTTACTGCGTCTATATAATATCCATACTCAGCTGTTATGGTTATGGTATCTTCAACTGTTGATTTTGGCGGGTTTGTTATTCTCAAATCACAGTTAACATCTGTTTCCCTTCCTTCCCATAAAGTGACTTCGCCGTTGTCATATCCGCCGCCAGAGCATCTTCCCAATGTCATGTAACCTCTCGGCGTGTCTATGTCTAATCTTATAAGATAGTCTTTATCTCTTGCCCTGTTATAAACAACGCCGCCGCCTGTGTTTTCAATATGAATTGTTATAGGAATTATCGGGTCTTCTTCTACTTTTATATACTTGCCTGTTATCACGTCTATTCTTAGCGGACCGGCTGAGGTGGTGGTTGGACCTGTTTCAAGCGTTTTTCCCTGATGAATGAGTCTTCTCAATTCATCGTAATTAACTATTGTTATTGGTTTTACTGCTGTGGTTTTATAGTCATAATAAACTCTGACGCCCGGTTTGTATGTCTGAGTTAGTCCTTCTGATAGTTCAGGGGCTTGGAGCTCAAAATAATGTTCTCCTGTTTCTCCTTCTGTTCCGTAAAATGGATTCGGTGCTCTTAAATCATCAAAATCAACTCTTTCTTCTGTGTTTCCTTCCCAGTCTCTTGTGTTTATGTTTGTTACATAGGCTTCAACGTTTTCAGCGTCCTCGCCTCCTTGATTTTGAACCTTCAAATAAAATCTGACAGTATCGTATGATTCTACGTAAGAGAAATCCGGTTTCCATTCCAGAATCGTAACCCCCTGACCTGTTGCTTTTGTGTAGCCGCCCCAAGGCGAAACAGTGCAACCAGAAACAGTAACAACTAATAAAACAGGGAAAACCATTGCCAATAGTTTTTGTGATTTAAGCATTATATCACTGTTTACTTAATATTTGTCCCGCCAAATTTATAAGTCTTATGTCTTTGGCTCAACAGTAACTTTTACAGATTTTCTGAATTCATAGGCATATTTCACGCTTGTGGTGATATGGATTGTTGTTTGTTTCGGAACGACCTTAGGAACGGGTATATTATCACATATTATTTTCGGTGTTTGTTTGTTTATTATTGGCAAGCCGTCTTCTGCTTTATCATTTTTGCACTTTTTCAGGTTTTCAGCAAGGTTCTTGTTTCCGTTTGCTCCCGGTTGGGTAAAGTCTATGTCATCGGGAAGGATTAGTATTTGGAAATCTTTTTTGCCGCTGTCATCTAAATAGGAAACAAAACCAGAGCCTTTGTTTTTTATTTGGAGGGAAAAGACTGTTTTATCGTTTTCTCTCTGAACGGGTATTGGTTGCTTATCTTCTACAAGCAAATATGGCTTTACCGGGCCAAACCCCTCTGTTATGTAAGAGGTTATTTGTTTAAACTTTCCTTCATTCATCAGCCTCTGCATTTCTTCATAGTTTATAAAAGTAACGCTTGTTATGCTTTTTGTTTGGTATGGGTATTTGGCGTATATTTTAATGTCGCAGGATGTTTTTAACGGTGTGCCTTTGTTGGCTTTTAAAACCCATTCAACTGGAACGACCTGTGAAGGATAAAGTGTTTTAATTGTGCATGTGTTTTTTGAATTGGTGTTTTGTGTTTCTTGGCCGTTGCAAATGGTTTTCTGTATTGTGAACATTCCCTGGCAGTAATCATAAAGCTGAACTTCAATCTCTTTGCCGCTAAACACGTCCTGCTGCGGAACAGCGTCGTTTCCTATGTTCTGTATGTATGCTGAAACTCTTATGGTCTGTCCCGGGATGACATTGGAAGGAATGGCTTTAAGGTTTTTTATAACTATCACATCGTTCGGATATTCTATTGTTTTTGGTCCGAAAATGTTTGGAAGAAAAGGTATGTCTATGTCTGTTCCGGGCACAACGCAACCAGAAGCGAGCAAAACCATTATTACAAGCGGGGCCAACAGCAATTTTTTCATTAATTTATAATTACAGCGAACAAATATAAATTATGAATTTTAAGGGACAGGTCGTTTTTGAGTTCATGATTGCTGTTATATTTCTTGTTGCTATAGTGTTTTATGTTATAAATTACATGAATTCAGGTGTGTATGGTATGAGTGTTTTGTTCAACAGAAACATTATGGAAAACAAAGCGGTTGCTGCTTCTGATTTGTTGGTGAAAAATAAGGGTGTTTGGACAGGCACTTTGCCTGTGAACATCGGTCTTGCAGACAAACGACTTGTTTTAAATGAAACAAAAATTCAGTACTTGCAGTCTTATTGTAACAGCGAGTATGACGGTGTTTTGGAAAAGCTTGGAATAAAGCCGTACAAAGCAGAAATAAAAATATACAATGGTTCTGGTTATGTTTTAGATTGCGGCAAAATTATAAAAAACGTGACATCTGCTGAAGTGAAAAGAGTTGTTGTTTCTGACAAAAACACTCCATTGGTTTTAACAGTCCGTGTGTGGTGAATTATTTAAATTTGCTTTTCAAATAAAACATAGGTGCTTGAATGAGAATTATGATTGTTGGCGGCGGAAGCGTTGGCGGCAGGCTGGCTGAGATTCTTGTGAAGGAAAAGAATGAGGTTGTGGTTATAGAGAAGGAAGAAAAGATAGCTGAAGCTCTTGGTGAAAGGCTTGACGCGCTTGTTTTATATGGAGACGCAACTGACAGGAAAATTTTAAAGGACGGGAACATAGAAAAGTGTGGTGCTTTTTTTGCTTTAACAGCAGATGACAAAACAAACCTTATGGTCTGCGAGGTTGCGAAATCATTTAAGGTTCCTGTAATTGTTGCACGGGTAAATGATATTTCCAATGAACCTTTTTTATGGAGCTTGGAATTACCGCTGCCATTAACACAACAACAGCAGCTGTTCTTGCTTTTAAAAAGGTTATAGACGAGCCTGAAAAACATTTGATAAATTATGTTGCTGGTGGCAAGGCTGTTGTTTTTGAAAGGGCTGTGCAGAAAAAATCCAAGATTGTTGATAAAAAAATCGGTTCATTGAAAAACAGGTTTGTAATCTCCGGTGTTTACAGGAACGGAGAATATATAAAACCAGAACCTGAGACAAAGATCATGGAAGGCGATATACTCATTATATGTGCTCCTCTAGAAGAAGTAAAAAACATTGACAGCTGGTTTTAGTTAACCCTTTCTTTTTGGAAAAGAAAGCGTTAACCAAGCTCTTTTCAAGAAAGAGCTTGAGCAGAAAGGAGTTACCACTTCCACTTTGGCTCGAGCCTTTTCTAAAGGCTCGTTTGGAAAAGAAAGCGTTAACGGAAAGAAAACATATCATACCCTTTTAGTACTGAGCAAAATAAACCCTTTTCAAGAAAAGCTTTGATTCGAGAAGCTGACCACTTCTGGTTTGGTAAAGGTTTCATATATAAATTATCCATAATTATGTTTTAAAAACTGTTTTAAAATTTCATTTAGTCTTCCCTTTTCTCTGATTTCATACGCTATCTTAACAACTGGTTTGTTTATTTTAAGATGCTTGGAAAGAAGAATCGGCGTTCCTGCAATAACGGCATCGCATTTGCAGGAATTAATGGTTTTTTCAAGTTCTTTTATTTGGGTTTTTGTATAACCCAAGGCGGGGAGAACCTTCCCTATATGTGGATATTTTTGATACGCCTTCCTTATGCTGCCTTTTGCACATGATCTTGGGTCTGTTATTTCCTTCGCCTTGTATTGTTTTGCTGCTATATAACCAGCACCGTAAGGCATTCCTCCGTGCGTTATTGTCGGTCCGTCCTCGACAACCAGAACCTTTTTCCCTTTAATTAACTCGGGATTTGAAACAGAAATTAAAGATTCTGTTTTGATGATTTTTGCTTCTGGGTTGAATTTTTTGATATTTCTTTCAACAAGCTGAATGTGTTTTGGAGAGGCTGTGTTTATTTTATTAATAATAACAATATCCGCTAACAAAAGGTTCACAAAACCGGGATAGTATCTCAGTTCGTGTCCCGGTCTGTGCGGGTCTGCAACAACTATATGTAAATCTGGTTTAAGAAAAGGCAAATCATTGTTTCCACCGTCCCAAATCAAAACGTCCCCTTCCTTCTCGGCTTCTTTTAAAACCTTTTGATAATCTACACCTGAGA
>QMZY01000012.1 GCA_003663415.1 Candidatus Aenigmatarchaeota archaeon | reverse complement strand
TCTTCCAAAAGCTCTTCTTTCTTTATCAAATGAGTAATGAAATATACAGAAGGCAGAATTGTGAACAGAACAGCAAAAAGACCGCCAGTACTAAACACAAAATCGCTTCCAAGAGGCACGGGCTCTCCAACAATCTGGGAAACAGAAATCTGAATAGAAACTTGGGTGCTTATCAGTATTCCTATGGTTCACATAATACACGCCCAAAGAAACATCAGATATGGTTTTTGATTAATTTCCTTGAAATCCAAAACAGATTCAAGCATATATTATATTTATTTTCAGTTTAATAAAAATATGATTTATCAATTATGGAAAACGCAAACAGATTACGGAATTAAGCTGATACAACACCCTTGCGTTAAATTTATATTTTTAATATTACAATATAACTTTTGATTATTTATTTAATAATTTGAAAACACCTCTCTTAGAGTTTTGTTCCCTGACTGCTGTTATAGATAGTTTAAGAAGGTCTGTAAGGTGATATAATGAAGGCCTTGATCATAGCAGCAGGAAACGGCGAAAGAATAAACCATATAACAGACGGAAAACCAAAACCATTGCTTGACGTTCTTGGCTTAACACTTATAGAAAGGGCTATTCTTTCTGCAAAAAAAGCCGGAATAAACGAATTTGTCATAGTGCTTGGCTACAAAGGAAGAGCAATAAAAAAATATCTTGGGAGCGGAGAAAAACACAACGTGAAAATAGAATATGTATATAACAGGGAATGGAAGAAGGAGAACGGTGTTTCTGTTCTGAAAGCTGAAAAAGCGGTCGGCGAAACATTTGTTCTGTTAATGTCTGATCACATTTTTGATTACAGGATATTGCAAAACCTTATAAAAAAGAGCAGGTCAAAATGCATTCTCTGTGTCGACAGATCACCTGATGCATACATAGATATGGAAGATGCAACAAAAGTCAGAACAGATGGCAAAAAAATCATTGACATAGGAAAAGATATCAAAAAATATGACGCAGTAGATTGTGGTATATTCTTGCTAAACAAGGAAATTTTTAAAGCTATAAAGGAAAGCGTGAAAAGGGGCGAAACGTCGCTGAGCGCTGCCGTGAAAATTCTTGCAAAAAACAACAAGATAGAAGTTTTTGATATAAAAAACCTTTTCTGGCTTGATGTTGACACAAAAAAGGATTACGTTCAAGCCAAAAAATTATTGTTAAAAAATCTGATAAAGCAAACTGACGGTCCTGTTTCAAGACATATCAACAGAAAGGTTTCAACCGCGCTCACAAAATTGTTTTTGAAAACAAACACAAGCCCTGACACAATATCTTTAATATCGCTTTTTCTCTCTGTCATTTCCTGTTATTTTTTTATTCTTGGAAATTATTTTTCAGTGATTCTGGGCGGTATAATGGCTCAATTATCGTCAATTATAGACGGGTGCGATGGCGAGGTGGCAAGGCTCAAATTTAAGGAAACGAAAAGCGGAGCGTTTTTTGATGCTGTTCTGGACAGGTATGCTGATACATTAATAATATTCGGCATGGTCTATGGTTTCTGGACGCTTACAGGAAATTTGCTTGTGTGGATTGCTGGGTTTTTTGCTCTTTCAGGAACACTCATAAACAGCTACACTTCGGATAAGTATAAAGCAGAGTTTTGCAAACCGTTTGTTTCAAGAAAAATGCCTGTTGGAAGAGATGCAAGATGCTTTATTATAATGATAGGCGCATTTTTGAATCAGGTTTTTTATACGATTGTTTTGCTTTCCATATTTACACACATTGAAAATTTAAGAAGAGTGGGGTTCGTAAAGTTAAAAAATTTAAATCCGGGAGGTATTAAGAAAAAAATATGACTGAAATCTATGAGGTTTCAGAGCTTAAGGAATGGGAAAGGGTTTCAGCGCACTCGCACATTCAAGGATTAGGCCTGAAAAACGGAAAGGCTCTGCCAGAAGCAGACGGAATGATAGGTCAGGAAGAAGCAAGAGAAGCAGCTGGAATTGTTGTTAAACTGGTAAAAGAAGGTAAATTTGCTGGAAGGTCGATTTTATTGGCAGGTCCTCCGGGAACAGGAAAAACAGCCCTCGCTTTGGCCGTAGCAAAAGAGCTTGGAAAAGATGTTCCATTTGTTCCTGTTACTGCATCAGAAATTTATTCCATGGAAATGAAAAAGACAGAGTTTCTAACCCAAACATTAAGAAAAGCCATAGGCGTGAGAATAACAGAAGTGAGAAAGGTTTACGAAGGCATTGTAAAAAACATTGATATAAAAACAGAACCTTATCCTTATAATCCTTATCAGCAAATACCTGTTTCTGCAACAGTGACCATAGCAACTGATAAAGAAGAAAAAAAACTTTCCATGGACCAGGAGTTCGCTTTACAGTTTACGCAGCAAGGAATTTCAGAAGGCGATGTTGTTCAGATTGATGCAGACGGTGGCAGGGTTATTAAAATAGGCAAGGGAAGAGACTACGCAAAAAAAGAAAAACTTGACCTTTCTGCCGCAAAATTTGTTCCAACACCAACCGGGGAGGTGTTCAAAAACAAAGAATTTGTCTATACTTTATCACTTCACCAGATGGATATGATTCATGCTAAACAAAGCAGCGGGGATATTTTCAGTTTGTTTTTTGGTGAAAGAGAAAAGGAAATAGACAGTGAATTAAGAAAGGCAATTGATGAAAATGTAAGAAAAATGGTAAAAGAAGGCAAGGCAGAAATGCTTCCTGGTGTTGTTTTTATAGATGAATGCAGTTTGCTTGATATAGAAACCTTTGCTTTTCTCAACAGAGCTATGGAACAGGACCTGGCACCTATAATAATTTTCGCAACAAACAGAGGCGTAACAGAGATAAGGGGCACCACGATTAAAGCGCCCCATGGCATGCCTCTTGATTTGCTTGACAGAATTCTTATAATAAACACAAAACCTTACAGCGGCGAAGCCATAAGAAAAATAATTGAGGAACGGGCAAAAACAGAAAAAATAAACCTTGAGGAAAAGGCGCTCGAGTTTTTAACAAGGCTTGGTGAAGAAACTTCCTTAAGACACAGCATTCAGTTGCTTGCACCTGCAAAGGAAATTGCTAAGTCAGGGAAAAAGGAGAAAATAACAGAAAAGGATGTGAAAAGGGCAGCAAAACTTTTTGTAGATGTCAGGCAATCTGTTAATTATTTAAGTGAAATAGAAAATAGAATGCTAAAATAAAAAATAAAAAAATTAAGGTTTTAAAAATGACAAAGTCATTTATTTCTTTTTCTTTTTCTTGGTTGTTTTTTTCTTTGTGCTCTTTTTCTTTTTTGTTGTTTTCTTTCCCTTGCCCTTTTTCTTTTTAGCTGCCATTTTTCAACACCTGATTTTTTGAATCTTATTATTTTATTTTTGTTTAAGCTTATATATAAAGTTAATTGGTTTTGGGCGCGTGTTTAATGATGTGAAAACGCTTCTCTGTCTTTTTTATCTCCTGCGCTTAAATCCTTCATCTTTGGTTGGCACGCTCCAGATTGTTGTTAGCATCTTAAAAAATCCTTTCGCATTTTTCAAGTTTTTCAAATCTCTCCCATTCGGAATCTATGTGTTTTTGAATCTCTTGTATGTGCTCTTCTTTGAGGTGTTTGAATCTTCCTTGGGTCTTAAGGTATTCCTTTACGGGCTTTCTTTTGGGTCTAAGGTTTATTTTTACTTTTCCGTCTTCAATTTCATAAAGAATCCATGAACCGGTTTCCACAGCAAGTTTTGCCACAGATATCGTGTCGCTTTCTGAAAACTTCCAACCCGGAGGACAGGGACATTGAATATGAACAAGGGAAGGTTGTTTTTCAAAGGCTTTTTTCACTTTGTTTATTAAATCGGTTGGATATGCTATAGATGCCGTGGCTGCGTAAGGAATTTTGTGCGCAGCAATTATTTCAACCAGCGGTTTTTTTGTTTGCGGTTTTCCAACTGATTTTTTCCCGGGAGGCGATGTTGTGGTCCAGGCTCCAAACGGTGTGGCTCCTGATCTCTGGATACCTGTATTCATATAGGCTTCATTGTCAACACAAACTTGTGTTACTTTGTGACCTCTTTCAAGCATTCCGGACAAAGCCTGAAAACCAATATCAAATGTTCCTCCGTCCCCTGCTATTGCCAAAACCTTCCAGTCTTTCCCGAGCTTTTTAACCGCTGCCTCTATACCGCTTGCTGTCGATGATGTAGTTTCAAAAGCTGTGTGAATCCAGGGAACATTCCAAGCAGTTAAAGGATAGGCTGATGTGGTGACTTCTAAACAGGAAGTACCGCAGGAAACTATAACTTTGTCTGGACAAGCTTTAGAAACCAATCGAACAGCAATAATCATGCCGCAGCCAGAACACGTGGTTTGTCCCTGAGAAATTAATTCTGCCATAATTTTTTATACTCCTGCAGATATTTAAAATTTACAAAATAAAAAACAGAGGACAGCCAGCACCATCATTATGGTTATCAGAACATAAAGCATTCCTTTGCTTGAAGCTATTCCAAAGGGAAATGGTCCTATAAATCCTCCGAACCCCCATTCAACCTTTGCTTTTCCTGATTGCTTTCCCAAGAAACCAGCCAGAATAACAGCTAAACCTATCATTAAAATTATTACCCCTATTATAATGATTTGCTGGTCCATATGGGGCTGCTGGGATTTTCATAAGAAATTTTGAACCCAGGTTACGAGACCCCCAGTCTCGGGTGCTAGACCAAACTACACTACAGCCCCAAAACTATCTTCCGAATCTTCTTTCCCTCTTTCCAAAATCCTGGATTATTTTCACGAACTCCTCTCTGGTTAATTCGGGCCAGTAAGAATCAATAAAAACCAGTTCTGCATACGCTCCCTGGAAAAGCAAAAAATTTGAAAGCCTCTTTTCCCCGCCTGTCCTTATTATAAGGTCAGGGTCAGGAAATCCATTTGTTTGAAGATTCTGCCTGAAAAAATTCTCGTTTATTTCATCGGGTTTTATATAACCTTCCATGACTTTTTCCGCTATTTCTTTGGAAGCTGATACCAATTCCTGCCTTCCTCCGTATGCTATTGCTAGATTTATAAAAAATTCTGAATTGTTTTTGGTGATTTCCGTTGCTTTTTTAATCAGTTTCTGCAGGTCTTCTGGCAAAAGTTCCAGATTACCGAAAAACATAAGTCTTGCTTTGTTTTTGCGAACGGGGTTTTTTTCATTGGAGATTATATCATTTATTTCTTTTCTCGCCAGACTGAAAAGCATTTCTATCTCCCTTTTTGGTCTTTTCTTTAGGTTTTCAAGAGAAAGCGCATAAACTGTGATTATTTTTATTCCAAACTCTTTGCACCACTCAAGAACAGATTTTAGTTTTCCCAGACCCCATTCATGCCCCTTCCATGGGGTTTTCATTAATCTTTTTGCACATCTCCTGTTTCCGTCAGGAATTATGGCAATGTGCTGTGGGGTTTTTATAGTAATCACCCTTTATTCATTATTATGAATATTTAAAAATAAAATAGATTTAAAAATTTATGAAATTCGAGCTTCACTGTCACACCTGTTATTCCAAGGGAACGAAACTGCCCTGGGAAGGCATAAATTCTCCTGAAGAGATTTTTAGAGAAGCAAAAAGAAAAGGTTTGCATGGTGTTGCTGTAACTGACCATAACACAATCAAGGCATGGAAAAAAAGCAAAGAAGCTGAAAAAAAACACGGAATTCTCTTTATTCCTGGAATTGAAATAAATACAAAACAAGGACATTTGATAGGTCTGGGTCTTAATGAATTCATCCCTAAAGGATTGAATCTGGATGAAACTATTGAAAAAATCCATGAACAGGGCGGAATTTGTGTTGCACCACACCCGTTTGATATAAAAAACGAGGGTATTGGCATGGATTTTGTAAAATGTGACGCTGCTGAAGTTTTTAATTCACTTAATTTGGACAGGTTTTCAAATGTTTTGGCAAAAAGAAAAGTTAAGAAATATGGAATTCCTATGGTGTGCGGTTCTGATGCGCACACCAAAGAAATGGTGGGCAGTTGTATAAATTTTATAAATGCGCAAACCGTGGATGAGGTTTTAAAAGAGATAAAGAAATCAAATGTCAGAATAGCAACCGATTATATTTCTTTAAATGTTATAAAAAAATGGGCTTATCAGAGGCTTAGCTTTTCGTACAAAGACGCTGTGAATTATATAGAGAAGAATTATAATCCTGTAAAAAAATGGGTTTCAAAAAGGCTTTTAGACAAGTTTGTTTCCCAACCAAACAGAGCTGTATGGACAGGTTTAGGTTATTTTGGATTGTTTTGTTCTTACATATACAGCGCAACAAGGACGGTTTTAAAAATTCTTTAAAAATAAAATGCGGGGGGCCGGATTTTCGCAAACTTACAACCTTCTTTCAAACAAGCCTTTTAAAAAGGCTTGAGCCAAAGGTTTCTTGGTTGATCAAGAAGGAGCTAACGCTTCCAACATTATAAGACCTTTACTGAACACTGTTTTTGGAAGCATAGCTCCTTTTGGATTAAACCTTTTTTGAAAAGGTTTGTTGCCTTGAGGAAAAGCTTGCTGGAAGCGAACGAAGCGTCAGCGAAGTGAAGCTCCTGTTTTGCTCAAGCTTTTGCCTTGAGGAAAAGCTTGTTTCGAACCGGCGAAGGCACTATTATGGAACCTTCCGTAATCACTTAATAACGGAATAATTTAGCCACTAGGTTTCTTACCTTTTTTCTGTTTAACTGACAGTGTCCTGATCCTAGCCCCTTTAGCTGGGACTGTCCTAAGCCTAGCCCCTTTGACCACTCGGGAACCCCCGCAAATGATGCTCCGGGCGGGATTTGAACCCGCGTCACAGGCTCTCTTTTCATTGGTTGAAACCTCAACCCTTTCGACCAGAGACCGAAAGGCCTGGATCCTTGACCGGGCTAGACGACCGGAGCATGGGCCCGGCCGGATTTCCAGAGCACATCTTTCGAACCGGCGACCTCCCGCACTTTAAAACCTTCCGTTGACGCTTTTCGCGTCAGCGAAAAAGGTCACGTCAAGCGGACGTCCTAACCAACTAGACCACAGGCCCATGTTATTATTACGTATGTATTGTTTATAAATTATGGGCCAGGGGAGATTTTCATAACCTTCTTTCAAAAAGAAGGTTAATCAAGAAGGAGCTTCCGCTTTCCAATATAAATATATTCTATTAAACACTTTTGGAAGTGACAGCTCCTGTTTTGGTCAAGCTTTTGCCTTGAGGAAAAGCTTGTTGGAAGCGATATGAAGCGTCAGCGAAGTGAAGCTCCTTTTTGCTCCAGCTTTTTTTTGAAAAAAGCTGGGTTGTTTCGAACTCCCGACCTCTGCCTTGTAAGGGCAGCGTCATAACCACTAGACTACCGGCCCATTAATAATTAATTGAAACAATTTTTAAATTAATACGATGCGACTGCCGGGATTTTCGCGGAATTGAAAGGCAATATTATTAAACATGGTGTGAATTTCCAGCTTCTAGAAACTCGGAAACATTGACCAAAACCGTGTGCTAACGATTTTTGAGGAAGCGGTTAGCTTGCCTTCGCTTGACGTTCTTTCAGAGCATGTGAAACTCTGGAATCAACCGAAAGGTTGAGCAGCCGGGTTTTTCCTTTCTGCTCAAGCTCTTTTTTGAAAAGAGCTTGTTTCGAACCCGGATTTTAGGCTTGGGAAGCCCACGTCCTGCCATTAGACTACAGTCGCATCACGCTGAGGGAGGGATTCGAACCCTCGAGGGCAGAGCCCACAGGTTTAGCAAACCTGCGCCTTAAACCACTCGGCCACCTCAGCATTCCACAAACTTTATAAGTCTTTCTTTTAATAATTAAAAAATTTAATAGTTTTATAAAAATGGAGGTGTCGCATGGCGATAAGAATAGCAAGCGTGTCTCAGACATGGGGAAAAGATGTTTTTACTGATAAAGGAATGTATTGCGGGAAAGTAGAGGACGTTGAGTGTGACCTTAAAAGATTCAAGTTAAGATCTCTGGTTATAACTGCTGTAAAAGGTTCTTATCTCTCAAAAATGTTAGGAAACAAAAGAGGACTGATAATACCGTTCCCTATGGTAGAGGCAATCGGCGACGTTGTGATAATAAAACATATATCTTCGCCAGTGTCAGAAGAAGCAGAGAAGGTTACAGAGGGATAAACTTAGAAAGCGGTTTTGCCTTCATTTTTTCAATCTTTATCATGTCCTCTATTCTGCACCCAATCCCTTTCTTATAAACACCGGGTTCTACAGTGACAACCATCCCTTTTCTTAATATGTCTGTTTTTGACGGACCTTCATGCACTTCCAAACCAACCCCGTGTCCAAAGGAATGATAAACCTTGTAACCTTTTCTTTTCATAAGTTTTTCATAAAACTTCTCAATTTCAGAAAATGTTACCCCTTCTCTTATTTCATCAATAATTGTTTCCTGGATTTCCTTTACATCTTCAATTAGTTTTTCCCCCCTTTGAGTTATTTTGGAATAAAACATTCTTGTTATATCAGAACAGTAACCATTAAACTTTACACCCATGTCAATAATTGTTAAGCCTTTCAAAACCACAGCGTTGGTTGGAATGTGATGAATAAAGCCCGTGTTTTTTCCCGTTGCAACAATAGGTGGAAAGGCTTTTTCTGTATTGAGTTTTAAGGAAAGAATTTCTATTTCTCTAGCTATCTCTTTCTCTCTTTTTCCGTTAACCTCAAGTGTTTCAAAAATCTTTGCAGTAATTTTTATGGATTTTTTTATCTGTTTCATTTCCCACTCATCTTTCACCATTCTGGGAAATTTTATAATTTTTCCAGCAGGAACAAGGTTTTTGTTTTTAAGCTTAATGAATGTGTAAGCTTTCATGTTGTATTCGTCAAATCCTGTTTTTTTGTATTGCTTTAGATGGGATTTGATTTCTTTTAAATCCTTAAAAAACAGAACATCCGCTTGTTTTGTTCTAATGTGGTTATCAATTGAAGAGAGAAAAAGCTTTGGTTTTTGTTTGCCAATAATTAGAAAACCCGGACCTGTTATTGTACAGCCTGTATAATATCGTATATCGTGTCTGTCTGTAATGAGAGCAGAATCAAGGTTATTATCCTGAAGCAGGGACCTGAGTTTTTTTATTCGTTTGGAAAAATCAGGACCTTTCATATTTATTATTAAATGTTAAATTGGAATAAATATGAATTTTGAATCGCTTATTAAAGAGCAGAATGAAATGAGCAAAAAAATCATATTAAAGGACTGTTTCAAAAAACCTGTAAAAACTGTTGCTGGTTTTGATTGTTGTTACAGAGGGAATAACCAAATATGCGCTGGCGTTGTGCTGGATTATAAAACCTTGGAAACAATAGAAATGAAAACCGTAATAAGGAAAGAAACATTTCCGTATGTCCCGGGGTTTCTTTCTTATAGAGAAGGGCAAGGAATTATATCTGTTTACAGAAGTTTAAAGAATAATCCTGATGTTATTTTTATTGACGGTCATGGTATTTCACATCCTAGGGGGATTGGTCTCGCGTCATATGTTGGTTTGGTTCTGGACAAACCCACGATAGGAATTGCAAAATCTATACTAACAGGTGTTATAAAAGATGACAAGCTGTTTTTAAACGGAAAACAAGTTGGTTGGGTGATAAGAAAAGGCAAACGAAAGGTTTTTATTTCACCCGGACAAAAAATATCTCTAAAAACATCCAGAGAGTTGGTTTTGCATACCATAATCCACAGGGTTCCTGAACCCATAAGGTTGGCTGACCGGTACGCAGCAAAGGTGAAAAATGAAAAGCTTCAAAGTGAATGAAATACTTAGCAACGCTGAAATAAAGGCCGAGGTAATTAATGCGATAAAACAGGGATTCATATTTATATACCCTACAGACACTATTTACGGATTAGGCTGCAACGCGTTAAATCCTGATTCTGTGAATAAAATCAGAGCTTTAAAACACGCCAAACACCCTTTTTCTGTAATCGCTCCTTCAGTTGACTGGATAGAAAAAAATCTGGTTGTAGATTATCCTGAGTATTTGAACAAACTGCCAGGACCATTTACATTTATTTTAAAGAAAAAAGAACCGGAGTTTTTAAAGGAAGCATCAGCTTTTGACACTCTTGGCGTAAGGATACCAGACCATCCTTTCACGCAAATAATCCAGGAATCTGGTGTTCCTTTTATAACAACCTCTGTTAATGTTTCTGGAGAAAACCCAATTACACGAATAAATGAAACACCAAAAAGCATATGGGAACATGTGGATTATGTTGTTTATGACGGGAAACTCAGAGGCACTCCTTCTACTGTGATAGAGCTCACAACAGATGAAAAAAGAATTTTGAGATAATAATTTAAAGGTTTTCAGATAAAAAGGATAATTAAGATATTCATGAGTAAAGAGCCTGAAATTGTGGTTGGTATCTGCACAAAAAATTGTGAAGATACTATTCAAAATGTTCTTAAAAACGTTGATGAAGGCTTGAGGGGTTTTTTTCCAGAAAAAAACTCTGTAATTCTGGTTTCTGATTTTTCTGAAGATTCCACAGAAAAAATGGTTAAAAAAACCAAAACAGTTACACCTGTTGTTTTCAGAAGGCAAGAAGGCGGGCCGGGAAAGGGGAACGGTGTGAAAACCATTTTTAAATTTGTTTTGAAATCAGAGGCAAATAAACTCGCTCTTATTGACGGGGACCTTTTGAGTATAAAACCGGAATGGATAAAAGCTTTGATTGAGCCTCTGGAGAAGGGATTTGAGCTTGTTGTCCCGTATTATAAAAGGCATAAATACGACTCTGTTATAACAAACCATGTACTTTATCCGTTTGTTGCGTGTATGTACGGGAAAGAAATAAGACAGCCTGTAGGAGGAGAGTTCGCTTTGTCCAGAAGACTGGTTGAAAAGTTAATAAAGCATCCGAAATTCCCATCCGGGTTTGGAATAGATATATTTATAACCACGTCTGCTCTTGCTGACAACATGCGGGTTGCTGAAAGCACACTCGGAGTGAAAAACCACGCAAGTACACAAGGCTATAAGAATTTTGAGAAATCACTTCTTCCTATGTTTGACCAAGTTGTAAGCACGCTTTTTGAACTTACTCTGTATAATAAAGAAAAAATAAAAAACATTTCAGATATAGAAAAAGTTACAAGGTTTGGCAACATCGATGATGTTCCCGTGAACGAGCCTGTGATAGAGCATAAAGAACTTTATCAGAAATTTTTAGAAGAGGCTCCAAAAATTCTTAATTCTGATGTTTTTTCACAAAAAACAAAAGAACACCTCAAAGAAATTATTAATAATAAAGAAATGGTTTCTGTGAATGTGTGGTGCGATGCCCTTTTTGATGCGTTTGACTATTATGTTAAAACTCTGGATATAGAAAGCGTTTTGAGAAGCTTAAGGCTTGTGTGGATGGGCAGGCTGGCTTCTTTTATTCAACAAACCCAATTTATGAACAACTCGGATGCAGAGTGTCTGATAAAGGGACAAATTGATATTTTTAAGGAGAGAAAGGCTTGTTTTAATTTTTTTGGTTTTTAACGCCGGGGGCAGGATTTTCACAAACTACAACCTTCTTTCAAACAAGCCTTTTAAAAAGGCTTGAGCCAAAGGTTTCTTGGTTGATCAAGAAGGAGCTTCGCTCCGTTTCACTCCGCTCGCTTCCGACAACTTCTTTCAAGCAAACCTGTTTGGAAGGCGGAAGCCTCCTGTTTTGGTCAAGCTTTTGCCTTGAGGAAAAGCTTGTTTTGAACCTGCACGTCCTTCGAACCGTTGCTATTTTGCGATAAGATTGCTTGGTTAGCCAAGCAATCATTTAATCGTTTAGCAACCGGTTTACCGGACACCAGATATCTTTTCTCCACATTTGCCGCCGTTTCGGAGTCAAGCCAATAAATCATTACCCGTTCGGGCATCATTATATCTGGAACTCAAGTCTGGCGCGTTAAACCGTTCCGCCACCCCGGCTCAAAAATAATATATTAAAAAGGATTTAAATCTTTATGGCAAACGGAAAGCGTGTCTAATAACTCCACACAATAACACCAATCCATACCTTCTCGGTACAATTCTTCCTTACACATAACTTAGCCGAATAAACCACAAACCTGCACTCCCAATCCTTGTTATACTCATTTCCCAAAGGATGCCTTCAACCTGTCACCGAATTCATTCGTTAAAGAACCGAACATCAATTCTCCCTTCCTCTCCCCCGAACACTCCCGCCCTTATTCTCCACCATTCCCTCCTCGGGTTCTCTATGGTTTGATCAAGGTATGTTCCCTTCTTGTACGCAATTCTGCAAACCCGTTCACATCGTGCCGTCTGTCTGCAAGAAGGAAATCCCTTCACTCTGTCATACACCTGATACAGCTTTATCAGGTGATACCTTGCCGAAGTATATGCTTGTGGGATATACCATGTGCTTGCATATTCTTGCAAGCACATGAACTCCTATGCCCTTAATTTCCAGAAAACACAGTATAATCCAGGAAGGAGAGCTACAGTCTGTATGCAAAAGTGTCCACTGTTTGTTTAATCTCAGAAGTAAAAAATAAATTTTTTCAGAGATATAAATAATTATGAAGAGGGTGTATTCAGAGGTAGAAATTGGAGTCAAAAGAGTATGGTCTGGGATAATAGAGTTTACACTACCGAGCAAATACCCCGATGATTATCCTTGGTATAAAAGTGTGGGTTACTGTACTGGAACAAAAGATCCAAAAGAAGCTGCTGAGGACCTGCGTACCTTCTACAACTTTAGCTTTCCTTTTCCTTCTTTTGTTATATTCACATCCTCTGATAAGGAGCTTCTAAAAGACTTCAAGAATACTCTTACCGGGTTCAAAGAGGAACTCAAAAAGTTCGGAATCGAAAGAATATCTTATAGGTATAAACCCTGAGCCCTCTATTAAATACTGGTTAGAGCATTGTTCAGAAAGAATGCAGGAGCTAATCCCTCATCTGCCAGAAACAAGGAAACCGTTCAGCAAAGGGATAATTAATTAGAAAAGTGTCTTTGCTGATTGTCTCAGGCTTTGCAATTATTCTGCGAGGAACTATAATTTGTGTTTAAAACATGATTTTTCAGCTTTTTCTAAAGGCCATGCATCTTCCAAAAGCATATCAGGTATATCATCAATAACGGGAAATGCGA
>QMZY01000011.1 GCA_003663415.1 Candidatus Aenigmatarchaeota archaeon | reverse complement strand
TGGTTCACACAGGGAACACCAACAGGATACGACGCTGTTTTCGGTCCTGTTATAGAATGGATGAAAAAACAAACAGGCTTTCAAGAAACCGAGCTTTTTGAAAGATATGCAAAACTATCAGGCAGCCTGAATATAGAAGACAAAAACATTCAAAAAACAAAAGAAATGATAGCAGGAAAGCTTGGCATTTCTGTAAAAGAGCTTAATGAAATTATTGAACCAATCCAGGCGTTGTATGCAATAGCAGACCACAGCAAAACACTTTTGTTCGCCATTGCAGACGGAGGGATTCCTTCAAATGTTGGCGGTGGCTATAATCTAAGAGTTCTTTTAAGAAGATGCTTCTCGTTTATGAACCAATTCTCGTTTAACTTCACTTTGGATAAAATAGCAGAACTTCATTCAAAACACCTGAAACCAATGTTTCCAGAGCTCTCACAGGGACTTGAACCCTTCCAAAAAATTATGGAAATAGAAAAGAAAAGGTATGAAAACACACTGAAAAAATCAGAACCAATAATCATAAAAAACATAGAAAAGGGGCTGAACACAGAAACCCTTATAAAGCTTTATACTTCCCATGGAATAACACCAGAGGTGATAGAGAGAACGGCAAAAAAAATGAAAATAGACTTTTCTGTGCCAGAAGATTTTTACTCCCTTTTAACTGAAAAACACATGTCTGAGGAAAAGGAAGAAGAAACAAAACTTGATGTTTCTAATCTTCCAAAAACAAAACTCCTTTTTTATGAAACCCCCTACAAAATGGATTTCAGTGCAAAGGTCATTAAGGTTTTAGGAAACTGGGTTGTTCTGGACAAAACGCTTTTCTATCCAGAAGGCGGCGGACAACCAGCAGACAGGGGTTTTCTTATTCAGAACGGCCAGAAGATTGAGGTTGAAGATGTTCAGAAAATAGGAGGCGTGGTTGTTCATAAGGCAAAGGGAATAAAAGAGGGTGAAGTAGAGGGTGAAATAGACTGGGAAAGGAGATATCAGTTAATGAAAATGCACACATGCACACATATAGTTGCTGGGTGCGCCAGAAAGCTTTTAGGAAAACACATATGGCAGGCAGGAGCAAAAAAAGGAACAAAGGTTTCAAGAATAGATTTAACACATTACAAAGCCTTTACCCGCGAGGAGCTTGAGGAAATAGAGAAGGAAGCCAACAAAGTAGTTAAGAAAAATATAAAGGTTGAAACAGGTTTTTTGCCAAGGGGCGAGGCAGAGAGCAGATATGGTTTTATCCTTTACCAGGGAGGAGCTTCTCCCGGAAAGGAAGTAAGGGTTGTTGCTGTTGATGATATTGATATAGAGGCCTGCGCAGGGACGCATTTAAAACAAACGGGCGAAATAGAAAAAATAAAAATTATTCGTTCCAGCAGGATTCAGGACGGCGTAAACAGAATAGAATTCACGTGCGGTGAAGCCTTAAAGGAGTTTGAAAAGGAATGGGAGCAAATTTTTAACTCTTCGGTTTCTGTTTTAGAGGAATTAAACATTATTGTTAAGAAAGAGAACGTTTTGAAACAATTGCAAGAAGCATCCCTTGCGCTTTCAGTGGATTTCAACTCCCTCCCAAAAACACTTGAAAGGTTTTTGAAAGAGATAAAACAAAAAGGAGAAAGGATAAAAGAAATAAGCCCGGAAGAATATGATAAGCAACGAAAGGAATTTGAGGCGGGAATCAAAGAAGCAAAAACCCTGAAAGAGATATGCGAAAGAATTTTTGATTTCTGGAAAAAACAGGAAAAAACACTTGAGAAGCTCAGGAAGGAAACAGCAAAGAAGGAAGCAGAGAAGTTTTTGGAAAAGCAAAAAGATGGTGTAATTTTTGAGATTGTTTCTTTGGACAGAAAGGAAATGATAGAAACAGCAAGTCATTTGCTTTCATTAAACCCGGAGCTAACAGTTATTTTCTCAAACCACACGGGATATGTTGTGGGAATGAGCAAAAAACACGACATGAACAGAACAATCAGAAACCTTTGTAAAGAGGCAGGCGGTTCCGGCGGCGGAAGATTAGAATTTGCTCAGGGCAAGGCAGAGCTTTCAAAACTCATAAAAATCAAGGAAAACAAAAACATCTCAGATTTCTTTTAGCAAGCACTCTTGCGGCTGCAGCATTGCAATTTTGCAGAAATTATCCAGAAGAACAGTTCTGTTTATTTCTTTATTGCTCAAATCTATTATCTCTCCACCAGCGCCAATCATTTGCAATAGTGTTTCGTTTGCAACAACCTTTTCCAGAACAACAAAACCATCAAAACTATTGGCAAACTTCTCAAGCTCTGCGTTCCTTTCCAGACACTTGCTGCAGTTTTCAGGATAAAAATCCTCTATTAAAACCTTTCCGGTCTGCAAAACAACAAGAATCTCGTCTGGTTTTAATTTTTTTGTTACTATTGTAGGTATTTCAGGCAATGGTTTTTTGCCAGAAGAGAAAACGGCGCTGTTGAACGCAAAACCTATAACTGAAAAAATCATAATCAAACCTATAAGAACAGCCATTGCTCTTTCCTTCATCATTTTATCTTGTTTATTAAGGAAACTTAAAAAGTTTACCACTTTTCATAATGAATTTCCGGTTCCTGCCTTTCTGTTTTTTCTGGAACCTCTTTAGGATAACCCGCAGGTATTATTGCCACGGGCCTCACGCCGGCGGGAAGACCAAGAACATCTTTAATCCTTTCTTCGTCAAACGCGCCAACCCAGCAGGTTCCAAGACCCAAATCCCATGCTGCCAGCAACATGTTCTGAATTGCAGCTGCTGTGTCCTGAATTGAATAAAGGCTTTTGCCCCTTTCTCCGTACCTTCTGCTTATTTTTTCCAAATCAGAGCAAACAACTATTACCACAGGAGCCTTTGCAATAAACCACTGATTCAATGCAGCAGAAGAGAGAAGCCTTTTTGTTTCCGAATCTCTTACAACAACAAACACCCAGTCCTGTGTGTTTCCTGCAGAAGGCGCGTATGTTCCAGCTTCGATAATTCTTTTTAGTGTTTCTTCAGGTACAGGCTTTTCCTTAAAATTTCTAACACCCCTTCTTGTTTTTATGCCTTTCAATGTTTCCATATTTAAAAATATTGCTTTAAATTAAAAACATATGAAAAAATGGGAAGAATGGAAGGATTTTATTGATAAAGGAGACTGGCACGTTCATACAGATTTCACGCAGGGAGAAAACACAATAACAGACATGTGCAAGCAGGCAAAGGCAAACAGGCTGAAACTTATAGTATTCACAAAATATGTAAGAAAAGACGACAGCACACTCTCTAATTTTTGCATAGAAATAGAAAAAATAAGAAAAAAATTCTCAACACTTAAGATACTAATAGGCTGTGAAGCAAAGGTAACAGACAAAAAAGGCAACCTGACGGCTTCAATAAAAGATATGGAAAAATGCGATGTTGTTCTGGGAAGCTTTAAGGGCGTTCCTTCAAGAAACAAGGAAACGCTGCTGACTGCCCTGAAAAACATGATTAAGAACCCAAGCGTTGATATATGGGCACACCCTTCCAGTTTTTTTGAAAGATGCGCATTAACGCAAAAAGAGATAGAAGAGGTTATAGACCTCTGCATAAAAAACAAAGTTTTAATAGAAAACAACATAAACCACAATTACAAAATGCCAAGATTTATAGAGTTTGCAAAGGATATGGGCGCAGAGATAGTTACGGGTTCTGATGCTCACAACACAGCTGAACTGAGAAAGATTTAAATCATTTCTGTAATTTTTATAGTATGGAAATAGTTTTTGGTTTGCTTGTGTTTCTGGTCACTTTTTTTATAACAGTTTTTCTTGTTTCCAACTGGATAAAAAAAGCCAGATCAGTCGGTTTGGTTGGAAAGGACATGAACAAGCACAATAAACCAGAAATACCAGAAGCCGGCGGTATCGCGTTCCTTCTCGGAACAACAGCAGGAATATTTTTTTACATTTTCCTGAAAACATTTTATTTCCACACCAATACAGCAATTATTGAGATATTTGCCCTGACGGTTACAATTTTGCTTGCCGGTTTTTTGGGTTTTTTAGACGATGTTCTGGGCTGGAAAAAAGGATTAAAAAGGTGGCAGAAACCCCTGTTAACAGTTCCTATAGGCATCCCACTGGCTGTTGTTAATGCTGGTCAGTCTGTTATGAATGTTCCTTTTTTCGGCGTGGTTGATTTTGGAATAATTTATCCTCTTGTAATAGTTCCGCTTGGAATAGTTCTCGCTGCAAACGGGTTTAACATGCTTGCTGGATATAACGGGCTTGAGGCAGGCATGGGTTTAATAATCCTTTCTGCTCTTGGTTTGATAAGCTGGAAAATCAACTCAAATCTCTGGCTGGCAACAGTTTGTTTTATAGCAAGCGCCTCTTTGCTTGCTTTTCTTGTGTTTAACTGGTACCCTGCGAAAATCTTTCCAGGCGACTCATTAACCTACGCTGTTGGAGCTTTGATAGCAGCAGTTGCAATTCTGGGAAACATGGAAAAAATAGCCATAATACTTTTCATACCTTTCATATTAGACGCACTTCTTTCTTTAATCCCAGAGGCAATGGGCGAGTCAAAAAAAGAGGCGTTTGGAAAACCAAACCCCGACGGAAGCTTGGAAATGCCCTATCCAAAAATCTATGGGCTGGAACACCTTGGTTTATGGATAGTCAAAAAAATCAAAAGAAAAGCATACGAAAGAGACGTGACGCTTTTCTTCCTTTTTGTTGAACTGGTTTTGGTTGCTCTGGTTTGGGTGGTGTATTTTTAGGTTTAATGCTTTCAAACCAACCATTTCCACAAAGGAACAAACCTTATTTTCCTTCCATCCCAAGCCTCCTCACCCTCATAGTCCCAAGTTATAACCAGAAGGTTTTTGCACTTCAATTCCTTGCCGGCTTTGAGCAAACCCCTTATCTCCCTTTTTTCTATTTCATCCCTCCCCGATGCATAGGTTACCTGAATCAATTCCTTAACCTTTGTTCCCTCCTTCACAACAAAATCCACTTCCTTCCCTTGGTAATCCTTCCAATAGTAAAACCCCAGCAATGGTTTCTCATTTGTTTTTCTAATTAGTTCAAGAAAAATCACATTTTCCATTTTCTTTCCCATATCCGAGGAAAAGCCTAAGACATCGGATAAGCCGATATCACACACATAAATTTTTTTTGGCCAGGAGAGTCTTGTATAAACACTTTTAGAAAACCTGTCAAGGAAGAATACACTTACAGTGTCCTTTAATTTTTCCACGTAACTGTAAAGGGTTGTGTCTGAAACATTTTCACGAAAAAAACCTTTGATTTTCCTTAAACTTACCTCTTTGGAAAAATTCTGAAATGCAAATTCAAATAGAAACCTTCCGAAATCCATACTTTTTATTTTATGTCTCTCTACAAAATCTTTATAGAAAATCTCATCTGCATACTGCTTCAGCACTTTCTCCTTTTCAGAGCCAAAAACAACCTCTGGAAATGCTCCAAAACGAAGGTACTCCTTCAATAATCTGAGAAGGCATCCAACATCCTCAAACAAATGAACTTCTGGTTTGAATTTTTTGGTTTTAAGGAATTCCCTGAAACTGAAGGGAAACAAAACATAATTAAAAACCCTTCCTCTTAACTGAGTTGCTATTTCCTTTCCTAGAAGCTTAGACGAAGAACCTGTTATAAAAACTCTGTAACCTCTATCATAAAGGGATCTCGTTAGAATTTGCCAATCTTCAATTACCTGAATCTCATCCAAGAAAAAGGAAAATGGTTTATATTTCAATTCAGAAAAAATCTTTATTATTTCAAAAAACTCGTTGACCTCTAAATTCCTAAATGCTATGTCTTCAAAATTTACATAACAGCTGTTTCTGGTTTTATCTTTTAAATAATAAAAAAACCAAGTTTTCCCGGATCTTCTGGGACCTACTATTGAAATTATTTTATTAGTATCCCCAACTTTCAGTTCTCTCTCAACGCCTTCAAACTTTCTTTCTCTTGAAAAAAAATCCTCCACCAATTTTCTGTTAAACATATTATTATAATAGTAGAATTATTTATAAATTTTTCTACTGCAAGTAGAAGATTTTTAATTTTAAACCCTTGGTTCCCTTTCCCACGCCTGCCTGTTTTTCAAATACCACTCAATCTCTTTTTTTATTCCCTCTTCCAAACCGGTTTTCGGCTCATACCCAAGCTTATCTCTTGGCTTTTTTGTGTCCAGAACAAAATCTATCAGTTCTCCGACCAGCCTTTTCCTTTCAGGCTGGTACGGACTTGCTTCACCCTCTGGCGGATCATCATACACAGGCTTTAAATCCGAATTAAATGCTTTCAAAACCAGTTCAGCGAGCTCCTTTACTGATGTTGCTTTCCCAGAGGACACATTAAAATAATCTCCATTCACAGAGTTGTTTTTTATTGCCAAAACATTTGCTTCTATCACATCATTCACATACACAAAATCCCTTCTCTGCTCGCCAGAACCAAATATCACGGGCGGTTTTCCCTCAGAAACCCTTTTAATAAACATGGTCAAAACCCTTCCGTACCATTCCCTTGGACCATAGACTATGGAATAGCGAAGAGAAACCGTTGGGAAGCCATGCAGTTGCGTTATCATAGTGCAGTACTTTTCTCCAGCCAATTTGCTGACCCCGTACGGCCAGTGCGGAAGCAAGGCGTGCTCTTCATCCTCTGGCAGGTATTTGGCTTGACCATAGACACCGCCTGAAGAAGCATATATCAGTTTTTTCACTTCATTCTCCAGACACGCATTTATAACATTAACTGTTCCCTCAATATTAACCTTCATGTCATGAGGAATGTTTTTTATCCCGGTAAACACCTCAAGCTCAGCAGCATGATGCGAAACCAAATCAGCGCCGCTCATTGATTTTTCCAGTTTTTTGTAATCCAGTATGTCACCTTCGATCACTTCAACCTTTCCGGATTCCTTTGCCTGTTCCAGATTCCCAAGGCTTCCGGAAGAAAAATTATCATACACCAAAACCTTTTCAGCCCCTTCCTGAATAAACCTGTCCACTAAATGAGAACCTATAAAACCGGCTCCTCCTGTAACAAAAATAACTTTGTTTTTTATTTCCATGGGAAATTATTTCCTTTTTTCATTTAAATTTATTGAAACTTCTAATAAAATTCCGAACAGACCTGTCATAAGTTTTTTCTGCTTGCTTTGGAAACAAACAACCCGGAATCTCTCCTCTTTCCCTGTGATGCCTTATACACTCGCAACACACACCTTTTCTTTCACACTCCGCGTATGTGCATCCGCACTCTTGGGAATTCCTTTCTTTGTTTGGACATTTTTTCATTTTCTCACCACCTCTCCTTTAGGCTCTGCTTCCTTGAATATCTCTGCCTGAAATTTGTAGACTTTGGTTTCCGGATCCAGCCAAGCATCCGGTGTCAAACCGGCTTTCATACAGGTATGTGATAAAAACTCCTCTTCATTCATTCCATGTTCTGTTGCAACCTGCGGAAGAAGCAGACCAGAATAAAATCCTTTCCTAACGATTAACCCATCCTTCCCTGTTTCTATTCTTTCCGGATACTCTTTCGGGTTCTCAACTTTTATCAATTCCGGCTTTGTCAGAACAGAAACCTCAACCACTATATTATCAAGTTCATTCTCCTTTAATTCAGGAAACCTTGGGTCTTGCGTGGCTTGAATGGCTGATTCCACCAAAGCCTTTATTAAAGGCATAACAGGTTCTGGATATCCTATGCATCCGCGCAGATTGTTATCAGGATAACTGTGAATTGTTACGAAAACGCCTCTCTTCTCATTCCATGTTTCAGGGTATTTTTCTGGCAAAAACCTTTCCCTTTTTCTGACCCACTTTTCTATAACCTCTCTCGCTGCCCTCACTAACGCTTTCCCTTCCTTCAAACTCATAGATAAAAATTATCCCGTCTAAATAAAAAACTATGGATATTCAAACCATAGCTGATTCACCCGGAAACATGTTCACAGAATTCCCAGCAGGCTTGCTTGGATTAAGACCAAAAACACAGGTTCAAACTGAATGAGCTGTTTGCAAAATTCAGTCAAGGAGCCTGCAAACCCGTTAATTCAAAACACAGGGAATGTATTATCAGGAGGTTTTGCAAATATGGGAAAGGGTGTTTACGCTCTGATAATAAAACTGGACAAGGAAAAAACAATCCCTGTCGGCAAACTAGGTTCCATAACATTCAAACCCGGTTTTTACGTTTACGCGGGTTCTGCAATGAACTCTTTGGAAAAAAGAATCCAACGCCACTTTTCAAAAACCAAGGCTTTGCATTGGCATATAGATTACTTCCTTCTCCACGCCAAGCCCCTCGAAGCCAGAACACTGGAAAAACCCAAACACTGGGAGTGCAGATTGGCGAGATTCCTGGAAAAAATCTCTGATTCCTTCATTCCGAAATTCGGTTCAAGCGACTGTAAATGCAAATCCCATCTTTTTTTCTTCCAAAAGGACCCCAGAAAGAGCAAAAACTTTCTGGAGAAAATTCAATAACAGATAAGTAAAAATTCTCTGCGCTTTATCAGGGAACGTGTCCCCGTGCGTCTTAATTTCCGTCTTGCGTTTCATCACCATGCTCCCTGTCGCCCGCAAGATTGTCAAATACACGGTATCTATTGTGTCAGGAACTAGAATTTTGGTTTGTCCCGCTTGAATAATTCGTTAGCATGCAATGAAGCCCTGATTTCTCTATCTCCTAAATACCTTAAATTCAAAACAAAACAGAACATAAGCGGTTACTTTAAATAACATTTTAGTAATACTAAAATTTATGAACTTCAAAACATACTTAAAAATGCTGCGCGTAAGAAACTGGCTGGGATACTTTCTCGTCGCCACTTTGGGATATGTAATCTTCACGAAACTGAACGCTTGCGTTTCGGAAACGATATTCTTCTATGCGCTCGTTTTCCTGTTTTTGGGTTTCAGTTTTTCCATAAACAATTGCTTTGATAACAAAGAAGATTCACTAAAAATAAAAAACAGCAACCCGGTAGCTGCTGAGGAAATAGAACAGAAAGAGGGTATAACATTCTCTCTGGTTTTAGCGTTCCTTGGGATGCTCCTTTCTCTTTTACGCGGGTTGAATGTTTTCTATTTCTTTTCCATTCTCATTTTTCTATCCCTTTCATATTCCTCTCCGCCGTTCAGATTAAAGTCAAAACCGTTTCTCGATCTGACTTCCCACGGCCTCTTTTTCGGTTCTTTGCTCTTTTTATTGCCTTCTGTGTTCTTTTCCAAAAACCTCGAACTTTTGCACATTCTCATTGCAATATCCATATTTTATTTTTCTCTCATCCTTGAGCTGAGAAACCACATAGAAGATTACGAGAGCGATAAAAAAGCCGGTCTGAAAACAACAGTTTGCATGCTTGGATTGTATACATCCAAAAAACTCACACATTCTCTCTCGCTTCTGTTTCCTTTATCGCTCCTGCCTGTTTTCTTCACAATTAACAAGCACACAACAATGTTTCTGGCAACAACAGCGGTTTTTTACCTTATGTTTTGCACAAAGAAATCTTACAGGGTACTTGATATTTATTCCAATCTCTCATATTTTTTAATAGCATTAGGTGTTTTACTATGAGGATAGCGCTCTGCAGCGATTATTTTTATCCGAAAATAGGGGGGATAACAACCCATATAGAGGGCTTGGCAAGGGCATTGGAAGAAAGAGGGCACGAAGTGGTAATAATCACGAAAAAAGCAAAATTCAATGACAGGCAGCACGGGTTAAATGTTGTCCGCGTGAATTCGATTTTTAAAACCTCAAGGGTATTGGACATACCCCAAACTTCCGAACTCGAAAGGAAAATAAAAGAATTTAAACCGGATGTAATTCACGGACATCACGCTTTTTCGCCAATATCCCTTCTTTCCATATCCGCAGGCAAAAAACTGGGGATAAAAACCGTTTTAACCAACCACTCCATCCAGTTCCTGTACGATTTCGATTACTTGTGGAAATCCTCATCCTACATTCTCTTCCCTTACAGGGAATATATCAATAACGCTGACAGAATAATTGCGGTAAGCAATGCGGCTGCAAAATTTATATCACACTTCACACCAAAGAAGGTAGAGATAATAGAGAATGCGATAAACATTGGTGAGTTTTCACCTGAGGTTAAAACATTTGACGGAAAAAGCGTGCTTTTTGTGGGAAGATTTACCTATAGAAAAGGAATCTACATTCTTTTAGAGGCTTTTCAAAAGGTTAAACAGGAAGTGGAAAATGCGCATCTCACGCTTGTGGGCAGCGGTTACTTTTCTCACATAGCAGATTTGCTTATACGGACCTTAAATCTGAGCAAAAACATTTCTATAGCAGGGGAAGTAGAAAAAGAAAAACTTGTGGAAATCTATCAAAACTCCCATGTATTTGTTCTCCCTTCTATTTACGGAGAATCCTTCGGTATAGTTCTTTTAGAGGCAATGGCCTCAAAAACACCGGTAATCGCTTCTGATGACGGGGGAATAAAGGAGTTAATAAAAAACAGAAAAACAGGAATTATTGTGAAAAAAGGCGACGTGAAAGAATTATCTGAAAAAATAACCGAATTGCTTTTGGACCAAGATCTCTCCAAGAAAATCTCAACCACCGCATTCCGCGAGGTTAAAAAGTACGATTGGAAAAATGTGGTCAGAAAAATAGAAGCCGTCTACAAGTGGTAGGAATGGTTGAAATAAGCGTGATTATTCCAGTATACAGGGAATCAAGGCTGTTGCCAGAAGTGTTAGGCACATTGTTAAACCAGAAAATGGACCCAGGGCTTTACGAGATCATTGTGATAATAGATGAACCAACCGAATACTCTTTAAACCTCTTAAAAAAGTATGAGAAAAAGGTTAGATTTGTTGTAAATAAAAAAAGGCTTGGAAAGGCAAACGTCTTGAATCATGCTGTTAAGCGTTCCTCTGGAAATATACTGCTTTTTCTTGACAGCGATGTGACCCTTCCGGACGACAGGGAGTATCTCAAAAAGATTATAGAGGAAATGAAAGATACCGATGTCCTGGATATAAAAAAGGAGGTAATAAGAAATTCGTTTCTCTCAAGAATGACGTATTACGAATATGTCGGCTTTAACATAGGCTCCTGGTTTGTTTCCAGGTTTTCCGGAAAATGCCCGGCTGTTAACGGTTCAGCATTTGCTGCAAAGAGGGAAACTCTGGCATCATTAAAAGGCTTCAGGAAAGTTATTGCAGAAGATTTGGACCTCGCTGTAAGGGCTTTCCTTGAGAATTACAGATTCAAATACACCAAACGGATTAACGTCCGTAATTCTGTTCACTCGAACTGGAAAAACTGGCTTGTGCAGAGAAAAAGATGGTCAATAGGCACTGCGCTGTGGGTTAAAGAATGGTACAGGGATTTACTGAAAATCTGCATAAAAAAGCCGCAAATATTTCTTCCCGGCCTGCTTTTTCTCTTCCCTTCCGTTATGTTGGTACTGCTTTATCTTTTCATGCCGAACTTACTGATACACAAGATTTTTTCCTTAATCTTTCTTTTACTCGCTGTGAAATTGAATTTCATGTTTCCCGTTCTTTGGCTGTCCACAATCAGCGTAGATTTTATAAAGAGTTTGTTGGCGTCTGTTCTGAGTTTCCTCTCATTTTCAATTATATTCTTTCTTCTGTCGAAAAAACTAGATTTTCGGTTCAGGCTGCACGAGTTCTTGATTTACTATTTCTTTTACTCGCTTCTGGGATTGTTTGTTACAGTTGCTGCTCTAATAAATGTGTTTTTCTTTGACAGAAAAGCAGCGAAAGCGATATCAGACTGGAAAATATAGGTTTTCTTTGCTATCTAAAATTTATATATGTTACAAATAATTCATATATATGCAAAATTATATTCATATGGTGGTTGAAAATGGAAGGTAAAACCATAGGGACGGTAACAGCGATTCAGATCCTGAAATCTGCAATCGGGAACCCGGTTGCAAGGGAACTGATTTCCTCTGTTTCTAAATGGTGCGAGAAAGACCAAAATAACAGATTAGAGGCAGCGCTGGAATTGTGGACCAAACAAAGGAAGGATGCGTGCTGGAAATGCAAAGCAGCCGAGAAAGCGCTTGCTGGAATTCTGAAGACCGGGGGAAGGGTGTTTGGCGTTTCTGAGGAAGAAATGCGCAAAAAATTCAGCGATCCCTGGTGGAGGAAGGGACTGGTGAATGTTCTGCGAGGCATAGCGAAATTTGGAGTTCAGCGACCATTCGTTGCAGGAGCTCCCTTTTTAGTTGTGTGGGACGTCACCTATGCCTGCAATTTGAAGTGCAAGCACTGCTATGCCACGGCTGGAAAACCGCTGCCAGACGAACTCACTACCGAAGAAGCGAAACGGGCAATAGATAAGCTGGACAGAGCAGGCGTGCCGATAATCGCTTTTTCCGGAGGAGAACCTCTGGTCAGGCCGGATATATTTGAATTATCCAGATACGCAGCAGATAAAGGTATTTACGTAGCGATGGCTACCAACGGAACTTTGATAACAAAGGAAACAGCGAGAAAAATGAAAAAATCTGGCATTCAGTTCGTTCAGATTTCCTTGGACGGCGCCGACGCAAAAACCCACGACGGGTTCAGAGGAATCCCTGGTGCATTTGAGAGAACGGTTAAGGGGATAAAAAACAGTGTGGAACAGGGTTTTTTTGTGAATATTTCGACAACGGTTACGCATTACAACTATAACCAAATCCCCAGAATAATCAAGCTTTGCGAGGAATTGGGAGTGAACTGGTTCATGGCATATAATTTTGTTCCGGTTGGAAGGGGAGATTCCATCAAGAAAACCGATTTGACACCGGGAGAAAGAGAAGAACTGCTAAAGATGTTATGGGAGAAGTTGAAAACAAGCAGGGTTAATGTTTTAACAACCGCCCCGCAGTTCTCAAGAATTGCTCTGCAAAGAGAATTTGGAGACGAAAAAACCGTTCCAACGCATTTTTATACATTAAAACTGAAAGGGAAACTAATAAATCTGGCAGAGTTCATCGGGGGATGCGGCGCCGGAAGATTTTACTGCGCGATAAGGCCGCAGGGAAATATTGAGCCCTGCGTCTTCTTTCCTTTAACTGTCGGGAACATCAAAAATGATGATTTTGAAGAACTTTGGAACAACAATAAAATTTTCAAGGACTTGAGAAATAAAGATTTGCTGAAACCGAACTGCGGAAAATGCGATTATCGCTATTACTGCGGAGGCTGCAGGGCAAGGGCTTACAATTACTTCGGAGATTACATGGCTCCAGACCCGGGATGCATAAATAACAAGGATTTTCAGAAGACCTTATAAATTAGAAAACCGCGGCTTTCCTCTGCAGGGTTTTTGTGATTTCCTCTAAAATTTTCTGTATTTTATTTCTAACATTTTTCCATGCTTCCTGAATCGGGACAGCGTTATAAACAT
>QMZY01000010.1 GCA_003663415.1 Candidatus Aenigmatarchaeota archaeon | reverse complement strand
TTCCTGACACAATAAATTGCAAAGCGTCAGGAACAATTAGCAAACGATACTTTCTAATTAATTATGTCGTTTGCTACGGTTAAGCAATAAAACAGCAGAATTCACACTCTTCTAAAGTTCCTACTTATTAATTAGGGCTCTGCAAATTTAATTCTGGAAAATAACAAATAATAGGTAGAGGAGGTGATAGAATGTCCTCTATCTATCAAGCTGCATATATTGCAGCCATAAAGAATATTGGAAACTGGTTTTTATAAAGATATGCAGGTTTACAAGTGCGGGTCCTGCGGAAGAACATTCAGAGAACTGAGCAAACCAAGTACTCACGCCACAGATTCCCAAAGGAAACCGTTCTTTTCTTTATCATGCTCTACAAATACGGCCTGTCCAGCTATGCAATCAGCGAAGAGATGTTTATCAAAGCAAAGGGAGAGATTATAGTTGCAGATGGCTGGCATGCCTATCCAAAGGCAACAAGGAAGGTTTTCGGATGGAGAAAGCCAAGGGTTAAGCATGTGAAAGTGCATTTCAGGAAGGAATTGGTTCTGCATAATGGAAGAATATATGCTCTGAGCAATAACAGGATAGAGGGATGGAATTCATGGTTTAGAAGAATCTATAGAGGAATGAGGGGATTCAAATCTCTGGTTTCATTCCAAAGGTTCTTGGATGTATTTTGGATATTATGGAATCTCAAGAGTAATGCATGGGAATTCTTGGAAAGGTTGTAAATTGATTGGATTAATTTTGAATGAGTAGATAAAAGTTATATCGAATTATTCATTTCCAGAGTTAAGTTGGCAGAACCCATTGCTTATTGGTATAAAATTTTTAAGAAAAACTTTTTAAGGAACCAGCCTTTCGGGTGTTCTTGGAAACAGAACAGTTTCCTTAACATTATCTAATCCAAGAGCTTGCTCAATCAACCTCTCTGAACCAAGGCCAAAACCACCATGAGGAGGCATTCCGTAACGAAAAGCACTCAAATAGAACTCAAACTTATGAGGATCCAGACCTTTCTGTTTCATAACCTTTACCACCATGTCGTATCTATGCTCTCTTTGTCCGCCGGAAGCAATTTCCATTCCCTTATAATCCAAATCCATTCCCCTTGAAACCTCGCCGTCCATCATTATATAAAAAGGCTTTATCCTGGAAGGATATTTATAGATAAAATACCATTCTTTGCCTTTTCTTTGCATTATTTCTCCTAAAACCCGCTCCTGAGCATCTTCAAGGTCTTCCCCCCGTTCTATTTTTATGCCTTCTTTAGAAAGCATATCCAATGCTTTGTCATAAGTTAATCTTGGAAAAGGAAGCTCTGGAACATGCATTTCAATCCCCAGCTCTTTAAGCTCTTCTTTGCAGGTTTTTTTTGTTTCTTTCAGGGCGTAATGAACAAGACCCTCTGCAATTTTCATTACATCGTCTTCTGAATCTATCCATGCCATTTCCATATCAATTGACACATATTCTGAAAGATGTCTTCTTGTATGAAACTTTTCTGCCCTGAAAACCTGACCTATTTCATAAACCCTGTCCATTCCTGATGCCATGAGTATTTGTTTATATAACTGAGGGGATTGCCTTAGAAAGGCCTCTTTGTTGTAATAAATCAATGGAAAAAGCGTTGCTCCTCCTTCAGCTCCAGCTGCCTGAATAACAGGAGTCTGAATCTCAATAAACCCGTTTTTTTCAAAAAACTCTCTCAGCTTGGAAAACATAACTTGTTTTATTTTAAACACATTCATTACTTTCCGGTTTCTGAGGTCAATAAACCTGAAATCAAATCTTTTATCAAAGCCCGATTGAATTTTGTCCGACGTTTCAATTGGCAGGGGCGTTTCTGCCTTATTTATAACATTTATCTCTTTTGCCATAATCTCCTTTCCGCCAGGAGCTTTCTCGGAAACCTTGACAGTTCCTTTAACCTCCACACAATCCTCCCTGTGCAAACCTGAAATAACATCAAACAATTCCGGGTTTGTATCTTTCTTGGCAGTTACCTGTATAATGCCTTCCCTGTCTCTTAGAAGAAAAAATTTCAGACCACCAAGGTCTCTTATCTGAGACACCCATCCTTTCAAAACAACTTCTCCATTTTTAATCTCTTTTGTAAAGATCCTTTCCATAATGATTCATATCCTTTTTTGTAAGATTCTTTATAAACTTAATCATTCACAAATTAAAATATGTTTGTCACTGTTCTAGGTTCTGGTGGAAGCGAAGGGGTTCCTGTTCCTTATTGCAATTGCAAGGTTTGTAAGAGCGGGGATAAAAGATACAGAACTTCCTATTTAATTGAAACCAAGGAAAGACGCATACTTGTTGAAATCAGTCCTGACTTCCGAAAGCAACAGCTGAATCATAACTTTTCTATAGATTATCTTTTCATTTCCCATGAACACTATGACCATATTGGTGGTTTGCCTGACCTGCGAAATATTATGCTTGTTGCAAAAATTAAAATAAAACCCATAAAGCTTTTGATAAGCAAGCGGCTTCACAAAAAACTTCTCCATCAGCCGTATATAGTAAGAGAAGGTATAAGATATTTTTACAATACCCTTGTAAGACACAAAAAACTCCTTCCTATGATAATGGATTACGGAAAAAAATATGCATTTTCTGATTTCCAGATTCAGCTTTTCAGAAACAGGCACGGAAGAATCTCATGTGACGGGTTTTTACTGGAATCTGAAGGAAAGAGTTTGGTATATCTGGGAGATGCAGGTTCGCTTTACCAAAAAACAGAGAGTTTGATAAATGACAGCTGCCCTGATTTACTGATAGCAAACACGCCGTATTTTTATTCAAACAAAAAAATAACAAAAGGCAGCAGAAGCACAGCCAAACGGCTCTGGATAACACACCACCTTGGAATTGACACAATTTCTCACTTATGCGCGAAAAAGATTCTTTTATCCCACTTTTCTCACCGCTCTGGTTTGACACATAAGGAGATAGAAAATCTTGTTTCTGAATACAAAAACGTAATAGCAGCAAAAGATGGAATGAAAATAAGAGTTTAATAGCAAGTAAAACTTTAATATTTTCCTTTACAAATTATAAAAGAGGTAGAATGCAGGAATTTTTAACGCTTTTGCTGTTAATATTAGTAGCACTTTCAGCGTTTTTTTCCGGAGTAGAAACTGCTGTAATGTCAGTTAGTCTGATTAAAGCAAAGTCTCTTGTAAAGCAAAAGAAAAGGGGTGCAAAATCCTTGTTAAGGATTAAAGAAAATCCGCACAGGTTTTTGATAACCATTCTTGTTGGAAACAATCTGGTAAATATTTTCGCAGCTTCTATAGCGACGCTTGTTTTTACCCGTATGTTTGGTTCAACAGGTGTGGGCATAGCTACGGGAATAATGACATTTTTAATCCTTGTATTCGGTGAAATAACTCCAAAAACCTTTGCAACCCAAAATGCTGAAAGAATATCCTTGTTGGTGGCAAGGCCAATAGAGGTTCTTAGTTATGTTCTGTTTCCTGTAGTTAAGATTCTTGAAGGCTTAACGTCTTTCCTTCACAGATTTGGTTCAAAAGAGGGCTTAACAGAAGAGGAAATCAGAACAATAGTCAGTATGGGTTATGAGGAGGGTATTTTAAAGAAGGATATAGCAAGAATGATGCACAGCCTTTTGGAATTTGAGGATATAAGAGTTGAAGAAGTGATGACACCAAAAACAGACATGATGTTTGTAAATGCTGACTCCAAGCTAAAAGACGTTATTGATTACATAATAAAATCGCCGTATTCAAGGCACCCGGCATATTCAAGAAACAAGGATAACATAGTTGGAATTCTTGATATAGACGATGTGGTTGATTATATAAAAAAGAAAAGGCTTGGAATCAAGGTTAGAGATATCGCGAGAGAGGTTTATTTTGTTCCCGAAACAAAAAAAATCAATGAGCTTCTTACAGAGTTTCAGAAAAGAAAAACAAGAATGGCTATAGTAGTGAATGAGTACGGCTCTGTTTTGGGGCTTGTTACAATGGAAGATGTTCTGGAAGAGATTGTGGGAGAAATATTTGACAAAAGCCAGAGAAAAAATCATTACATAAAAAAACCAGAAAAAAACGTTTTTCTTGTAGACGGAAGAACTGATGTAGAGCATATAGAAAAAACAATAGGAATTAAAATCGACGAAGAGCATTTCAATACAATCGCAGGTTTTGTAGAGCACAAACTTGGAAGGATACCAAAAAAAGGAGAGAAAATAGACCTTGGAAAGATTATGATAATAATAGAAAAAGCCAACAAGCAAAGGATAGAAAAAATAAAAATAATAAAGAAATAAGCTTATAAATTATAGAATTCAGATTTATTTATGCCAGAAGATTTTCCAGAAGCAACAGTAAGAAAGAGGGCCTCTGCTGTTAACAGAAAGATATCAGAAATAAAGCCCACAGATACGCGCGTGAGAATTTTGGGAACAGTTATAGACAAACAGGAAGATAAAATAGTGGTTGATGATGGAAGCGGAAAAATTGAAATAGGATTTGACGAACCAGTTAATGCAGAGATAAACCAGTTTGTAAGGATTTTCGGAAGGGTTATGCCCGTTGAAAACGGAACAGAGCTTCAGGGAGAAATTATTCAGGACATGAGCAAAATAGACAGGGGCATTCTGGCAAAGATAGAGGAAATTAAACAAAAACTATAAATTTATAATTATATAATTATTTTAACAAACGGGGGTGTTTAGATGTTTAAAGCTGTGCTAACAGAAGCAGAGTTACTTAAAAACTCCATACCAATCGTTGCAGAAATTATAGACGAGGGTGTTTTTAAAGTTAATCAAAACGGTATAAACCTTCTTTCTCCTGACAGAGCAATGGTTTCTGTTGTGGATTTTAAAATACTTTCCACAGCCTTCGAAAGCTTTACTGCTGAATCATCTTTATCCCTTGGATTGAATTTGACACATTTTGTGAATGTGTTGAAAAGGGTGAGAAGTTCAGACAAACTCACCCTGGAATCTGCAAAAGACGGAAACAAGTTAAGAATATCTTTGGAAGGCAACGGAAAGAGAGTTTTTGAAATACCTGTTCTGGATGTTAAAGAAGAGAAACCGCCTATAGACCAGCTTCAGTTTAAAGGCAAAATAGAGATAGAATCAGAAATACTGGAGAACGGAATAGCGGATGCAGAAGTAATAGGCGATTCTGTTGTTTTTGAAGCAAACCCGGAATCTTTTAAAATGTACGCAAAAGGCGATGTTTCTTCAGCAGAACTTGAACTAAGGAAAAACGATTCAGGGCTTTTAAAGCTGGAAGTGACAGAAAACATAAGAGCAAGGTATCCCCTTGAATACCTAAAGAAAATGATAAAGGCGGCAAAGCTTTCTAATCAGGCATCTCTTGAATTTGCAACTGATTACCCGTTAAAAATGCAATTCAAATCAATAGACAAACTTCATTTGGGTTTTATCCTTGCCCCAAGGGTAGAGGATTAAAGTATATTAAGAACCTGTTTCAGATTCACGTCTGTATTTACACACCCGTCTTTAGTTAGTTCAATTCCTTGTATAGGAATATTTGTAAGGCTTTCAGCAGCCAAAACAAGCTCTTTTAAACACGCAATACCAGCGACAGCTTTTGGTTTTAGCTCTTCGATAATATTCATAACCATGGAACCTCCGGGAACAATAAATGTTTTATACCCCAATTTTTCAGCTTTGTTTATTATTTTGTATATTTTGCACGTGTTTTTGTTTTTGCAACCATTACAAACAAACCCCTTTTTTGTAAGAACAGCTTTGCAGTTCTGTTTTCTTAGGCATTGAGGGAGAAACAAAATTTTGTCTTTTGGAGAGATTCTTTTAAACACATCCCTATAAAAACTGTTTTTCAGTTCAATGTAAAGCTTGTCTATGTTTTCTGGCTTTATTCCAAGAAAATTTAACGTTGTTTTCAGTGCTTTTTTTGTGCTGAAATCAGCGCCCATGGTTATTATTTTCTGGGTAAGTTTTTTCATGCTAATCCTTTCCTTCCATATCAAGAAGCCTTCTTATTCTTTCTTCTACAGGCGGGTGTGTTGAGAAAAGATTGACAAACCAGTCTTCTTTAAAGGGATTGACAATCCATAAATGCGACGTTGCGGCAGAGCCTCTCATAGGATGTTCTTTAACAAAACCTGAGATTTTTCTCAGTGCAGAAGCCAGAGCCTCAGGGTTTTTGCATATCAATGCTCCTGTCCTGTCCGCTTTAAATTCCCTTGACCTTGATATGGCAAGTCTTATAAGGAATGCTGCAAGGGGTGCAAAAACAATGATGAAAACCAAACCCAGAAGATTTCCTTCCCTTTCGCTGTCAGAGAAAAACAACGAGAAATAGCCAATTTGAGCAAGATAAGAAACAGCGCCAGCAACAGTGGCAGCCACAGTAGAAACAAGCATATCCCTGTTTTTTATATGACCGATTTCATGAGAAAGAACCCCTTCTATCTCCTTCTCTTCCAGCTTGTTAAGCAAACCTTTTGTTATTGCAATAGCAGAGTGTCCGGGGTTTCTTCCTGTTGCAAATGCATTAGGTGTTTCAGAAGGCACAAGGTAAAGTTTTGGTTCAGGGATTTTTGCCTCTCTTGCAAGTTTTTTAACAATGTTCCGGATCTTTTCATCTTCCAATGGCTTTGCTTTGTACATACTTAAAACAATTCTGTCTGAATACCAGTAAGAAAACATGTTAATTATAAACGAGAAAATAAGAGCGAAAAACATTCCAAAAAAACCGCCCAAAAACCAACCCACGGCTAAAAGAATACCTGTAAGCGTTCCCAGAAGCAAAATAGTGTTAAGCATATTAAAAATTTATTAATCATTTAAATTTAAATCTTCTTCTGGTCAAGAAGGTAATTTACAATGGTTATGCATTCTGACGCCAAATAAGAAACAGGACTTAGAGAAATTTTTGGAAAATTTAACAGCAGCTCTTGATATTCCGAAGGTATTCCCAGATTGTCTCCTAAAACAAAAACAGGGTCTTTTTTCATCTCGATGTTGCTGATGTTTTTTCCGTTCTCGTCCAAAACATATATATTTTTTTCTTTGTGTTTTTCAAAAAAATCTTTTAACCCTTTTCTGGAAACAAAAACGCCGGGAGTGGATTCTGTTTCCCTGTCATTTATCCTTTCTATTGCCTTTCTTATAAGAATCGCGAGATTTCTCTCGTCAGGCGAAGCTTTCTTGAGTTTTTTCCCTTCAAACCTTATATAAATCCAAGGGTTTGGTTTTCCGTAAAGAAACAGATGAAAAACAACGTCTTTTCTTATTTGGAATGACAGCCAGAAAGCAGAGCGCACAGCGTTGGAAACAATATCCATTCTTCCCGCGTTTGGCAAGGAATTCAAAGCAAATGGTTCTGTTATACCATGAGAAATTAAAACAAATTCACGCATATTTATTCCCTCAGTTTTTCCATAATCTCTTTCACCGCATCTTCTGGTTTTTTCCCTGTAGTGTCTATTTCTATCATTTTTTTGTTTCCAAGCCTTTCCAAGGCTTCTGATTTGCATATTTCCATTATCTCAGCCTCTATATTCTCTTCTGTCTTTTCTTTCCACCAACCCTTTCCCTTCATCCTTTTTCTCAATTCTTCCGGGTTTGTTCTGAGAACCACAACCACGTCAAAAGGCATTTCATGCGAATAGTGAGAATCCATTACAAGGTCTTCCTGAATTTTTTTTATTTCTTCCCTCATTTTTTCTATATCCACAACTTTGCATTTTCTTTTTCTGTCATACCCTGAAAACAACCCCTTTTCCTCTGCAACTCTGTTTAGATCCAAATACCTGAAACCCAGTTTTTCTGCAAGAATTTTTGCTACAGACGTCTTTCCTGTTGCCGGCGTTCCTGTAACAGCTATTTTCATAAAAACCTATTAATTCATTGGTTTAAATCTTAATGTTAAAAATGCTTAAGAAGTAGTTTATTATTTTTTTTATGTATTCCCAAACGCTTTCTGTTGCGCTTTTGCTTTTTTCAAACATTATGCTTCCTTCCCAGCCGTCCTGATATTTTTCTTTAGAAACCAAAAATATACTTATTTGCTGGGTGCCTGAGGATTCTGGCTCAAACACAAACTCAAATGTTTGCGTTTGATTACCAAAAGAGATTTTTTCCCTCTGCTCTTCACCGTTAACTCTAAAAACAACAGAACCTGTTACATTGGAAAGCTTCACAACATTAACAAATACATGAATCTCATCCCCTCCCCTTATCACGGTTATATTTGAAATCCCAAGCTTTTTGTTTTCTATTATTGTCATATCTTTGGAAGCGAGGTCTCCGAGTGAAGAATATATATAAAGTGTTTCCTTGCCTGTTTTTTCTGGCGCATTCAATGACCATTTTATCTGTGTTTCACCGGTTTTTAGATCAATTGTTTTGCTTTGCACAATTCCGTTAAAAAACACGTAAACCGATACGTTTTCTTTTCTTTTCCCAGAATTCAACAAGCTTGTTGTTATTATAAATCTCTGACCCGGTGTAAGGACTGACTGGGTGTTGAAATAAAGCTTTGTTTCTTTTTCATGATCAGACACAACAGTAAAATTAATAATGTCTTTTTTCCCTGACACATACACAGTAACAGGGCATGTATAGAGAAAGCCTTTTTTTATTTCAGGAGCCTTTAAAAAGAAATAGTAGTCATCTTGATAGCAGAAACCCATTGTTTTGTTTTTTTCTGAAAGCTCAATGAAATCAGCCCCTTCGCTGTTTTTGCAGCTCTCTGTCCTTGCTTCACTGAGAACGCACTTGTCAGAAAAAGCATGTATTTTCAATAAACCATAGGAACCACTTTTTATTTTTGTTGGAATTCCAATGCTGTAGGCTTTTATTTTTGGTTTCTCGGTTTCTTTAACAATTTTTATTTCAGGTTCTGTTTTGTTCCATAAAATCTTTACATTGCCCAAGACCCCTGCTGTTTCTGTTTGATTGGAATCAGGAAGGTTCACAAATTTTATGTGTGTAGCATCTACAGGAGATTCTAACCAAGTCGGGTCCAAAGAAACAACCCTTCCATTGTATTCCACTTCTACCCAGCCGTGCGGTCCCCAGTCCTTGGAAAAAGCATACCCGGCAACATACCATGCATTATATCCTAATGCTCTGAGCATTGAGATTAGAAGGTTTGAGAACTCGTCACATGTTCCTTTTCTTGTATGATATGTCCATACAGCAGACTTTGTGAAGTTCATACAGCCTTTATCATATTCCACCCAGCGATTAACCCATTCTGTAACCTTAAAAATTTTATAAATTCCTTCCAAACCCTCCGTAATCTCAAATGCTTTTTTTGTTATTTCCATTGACGGTCTTGTTAAGCCGGTTACAGAAAAATTCCCTGCCCGCGTTTCAGTTTTATTGTAAACCTTTACATCAAAAACAACCCTGTACGGAATGTCCCTGTTTACAGGCGGCCTCTTCCAGACAAGAGTCATTATCTGGTTTCCAAATTTATCTTTAGTTATGTTGTATTCATCAGGACCTTCAACACTTATTATATCTGTTTCCTGCGAGTTTGTGGTTTGGGGGATTAAAATGTTAAGATGCAGGTCAGAAGGAACAGAAAAGCCTGTGCTTTGCAGAAAAACACTGCCCGTTTTTATCAAATCCGCATGCAAATACTCAACGTTTTCTGAGCTTTTTATTTGATTCTGCGCTGAAACAAACGGTATGAAAAAAAATATTATAAAAAATAAAACCAGTTTATTCATATAATTCTATTGTTTGAAGATTAATAAATAAAATAACAAAATATGAAGTGATAGCATGGAAATATGGACAGAAAAATACAGGCCAAAAACACTGAATGAGGTTATAAACCAGAAGCATGTTGTTGAGAGATTAAAAAGCTGGGTAAAAGAAAAATCAATTCCTAACATGCTTTTTGCAGGTCCTGCTGGTGTTGGCAAAACAACCACTGCCTTGGCCCTCGCTCAGGATTTGTTTGGAAAATATTGGAAGGAAAACTTCAGCGAAACAAATGCAAGCGATGACAGAGGAATAAACGTGGTAAGAGGCAGGATAAAGGATTTTGCCAGAACCAAGCCCATAGGAGCTGACTTTAAAATAATTTTTTTAGATGAATCTGACGCCCTGACACCAGAAGCCCAGCAAGCTCTGAGAAGAACAATGGAAAAGTTCTCTGATGTTTGCAGGTTTATTCTTAGCGCAAACTACTCTTCCAGAATCATTGAACCAATACAGTCAAGATGCGCTGTTTTTAGATTTAAGAAACTTTCAGAAGAAGATGTGACCTCTTATTTAAAGAACATAGCTGAATCCGAAGACCTTGATATCACACCAGACGCTTACAAAGCAATATATGATATTTCTTCAGGCGACCTCAGAAAAGCCACAAACATTCTGCAAACATCTGCAGCATTTGGAAAAATAACAAGGGAAACGGTCTATGATGTTGTTTCTCAGGCAAAACCAGAAGATGTTAAAGAAATGTTAAGTTCTGTTATGAAAGGCGATTTCGCTTCTGCAAGGAAAAAACTTTACAGTCTGCTTATAGACCAGGGCCTTTCTGGCGAGGATATAATAAAGGAAATACACAGACAGGTTTTTGAGCTTGGCGTGCCGGACAAAACAAAACTTGAAATGATAGAAAAAATAGGAGAGTATGAATTCAGGCTGAACCAAGGCGGTTCAGAGGATATACAGTTGGAAGCTTTGCTTGCACAATTTTTGAAATACAGCGAAAAATAACAGCAAACTTTTTATATCATTTGTTATAATAAAAAACCAAAACATTTTAAGGGGTGATGTTATGAGGTTTGTTTTTTTGGGACCACCGGGCGTAGGAAAGGGAACATATGCTTCCAGAGTTGCTCCCATTCTTGGTATAGCACACATATCTACAGGAGATATTTTCAGGGAGGAAATAAAGAAAGAAACAGAGCTTGGGAAAAAGGTTAAATCTTACTTGGAATCAGGTCAGCTGGTTCCAGATGAAATAGTCATTGAGGTTTTGAAACAAAGGATAGAGGAAGACGACTGCAAAAAAGGCTTTATTCTTGACGGCTTTCCAAGAACAATCAAACAGGCAGAGGAGCTTGATAAAATAACAAAAATAGACGCAGTAATAAACATAGTTCTTGACGAGGATTTGCTTGTGAAAAAAATCTCTGCAAGAAGAATATGCAGGAACTGTGGAAAGATTTATAACATTGCGGATATCCGCAAGGGTGAAATCCATTTGCCACCGATTGCTCCAAAAAAGGAAGGCATATGTGACGATTGCGGCGGCGAGCTGTATCAAAGAGACGATGATAAAGAGGAAGTGGTCAGAGAGAGATTAAATGTTTATTACGAACAAACCGCGCCGCTTATAGATTATTATAAGAACAAAGGTCTAATCAGAGAGATAACTGTTACAGGAGGACCTGATAAAATGGTCCCTGTGATATTAAAAATCATGAAAGAATACGAATAATGTCGGGAAAACTCGTTGTTTTGGAGGGCATTGACGGAGCGGGCGGAGAGGTTCAGTCAAAAAAGCTTGTTGAGTATTTAAAGCAAAAAGGAATACCAGCAAGAAGATTAACATACCCTGAATATGAGAAACCAGTAGGAAGGCTTATTGACGAGTATTTGAAAGGCGGGTATGATTTTTCGCCAAAGTTTCTTTTTGTTCTCTACGCGTCTGATATGATTAAGGATATTGACAGCATAAAGGCTTCTCTTGAAAAAGGCGAGATGCTGGTCTGCGACAGGTATTTTACAACCACACTCACTTATCAGGTAGGTGTTATGAAATCCATATCTTTGGAGAACGCCTTGAAATTTGCTGAAATTTTTGAAATAAAAAAACCAGACATTGTTTTTTATCTGAGAATATCACCTGAAACATCTATTGAAAGAAAATCAAAAGAAAAGGAAGTTGACGTTCATGAAGGAAGCAGGGTTTTTTTGAAAAGCGTTACAGAGGCTTATGAGAGATTAGCGAAAGAAAACGTTTTTGGAAACTGGTTCGTAATAGACGGGGAAAAAAGCATAGAAGAGGTTTTTGATGAAATAATAAAAACGCTTAAGAATAAAGGTATTGTTCCAGCTGATTGAGGTCGGTAATGACAGGTTCGTATTTCTTTGACTCAAAATATATTCTTATGTTTCTTTTTATAAGAACGGTTTTCATTCCAAGTTTTCTGGCAGGAAGCATGTCATCATTTACTGAATCGCCAACCATTACACACTCCTCTGGTCTTGCCTTTAGTTTTTCCGAGGCATATAAAAACATCTCAGGATCAGGCTTCATCATTCCTACTTTATAAGAAAAACCAATCACATCAAAAAGCTTTTTCATTTCCAGAGGAAAGGTTTTAACACTGAAAACAGTTGTGTTTGATATCACTCCAAGCTTGTATTTCTTTTTCAGTTTTTTAAGTACTGGCTTAACATCAGGATAAAAACAAACCCTTTCTTTTTCAAGGCTTTTCAAAACCCTTTCAACCCTTTCAGTTCTCTCTGGCTTTCCTGTGTATTCGCATAGTTTTAATGCAGCCTCTTTTGCTGTTTTAAAACTCTGTAATCCTATTGTTTTGTCCAGAATTTTAAAGGACTCGTATTTTGCTTCCAGACCCAAAGCAGTTAGTATGTCTTTTGCAGACACACCCTTTCTGTATGCAAGCGTGTTCCATAAATCAAACATTACAGCTTTCATATCACCACGGATGTTTTTTTATTTTTAATAAATAACCTGTTATATTAGCTACAAAATGGAAGACAGGCGTTAGAATAATTAAAAGAACTATCCATTCCCATTCCCAGCTCATAACCAGTGAGGAAAAAACAACAGCGCCTATTAAAAAATCCAGCTGATCCAGAACAGGCAGCGGTTTCCCGGGTTTGATATTTAACCGTCTTTTTAAAAAACTTTCAACTGCGTCTCCTGCCATTGCACCGAAACCAAGAAGAAACCCAAGCAAAGCTGACATTGGAATTATTTTCAAAGGAACAGGAGACATATGAAAAGGTAAAAAGGGAAAGGACAGCATTTCAATCCAGCCGATAAGCATTCCTATCAAACACCCAAACATCAAACCTTCCCATGTTTTGTTTTTCCCAAAAACAGGTTTTCCCTTCCAAGTTTTTCCAAAATCTATTGGATGTGGTTTTTTGGTAAAAAAACGCACCAGCGAGACAAGGCCATTGGCAACGTATGCAGGAAGAATTACCCATATGCTTTCCACAAGAGTATAGATATCAAAAACCATATTATTATTTACCGAGAAAAGTTTAAATAACTTTTATTCAAACACATGAATCACTTTTATCTTTTTTTGCTGCGTTTGTATTTACAGTTCCCGACAGTTTAAAACACTGAATATCTGCTGGCTTTAGCCCGCAGAAGTCCTGCTTCAGCTTTATTTAATAAACAGCCATTCCCGCAACGGAATGAGTCGTACTGTTATTGATGACCCAATGGAAACCGAAGTATAACGAGGTTCCCGCATAAGCCGTATTAGGCCTGGTGAGGGCAAAGCCCGACGAAGAAGTCGCTGGCTCGGGTGAAAAGTAACATAAAGGGCTTCGGCTTTCTTATTTTTTAGCAATTTTCCAAAAGTGATTAAAATATGATCTAAAAGAATCAGCTACTTTCTTACTTGTTATAAGAATATTGAACATTGGTTTTTCCCAGATTGTTATCAAGACTTTATCAGCATAAATTAAAGTCGTGGTGGGGCTTATCAAATCTTTAGATATATATCTAAATTCTGAATTTTTTGATTTCCAAATTTTTCCTCGC
>QMZY01000009.1 GCA_003663415.1 Candidatus Aenigmatarchaeota archaeon | reverse complement strand
TTGAGGAGCTGCGCAGGTTCTGCGCTGACAGGCAAATTGCTGATAAGGAGAAACGCATATTCATACAGAATCCATATTAATATTTTATTAAGTTTTATTTTATATAATCTAAAATCTCAATTTAGATATTAATCAGGTGCAAAAATGGACCCGCACATAATAAACCTTCCAAGAAAGGTTATAGTAGGAAACAATGTTATAGACAACATGTTTGATGTATGTTCAGAGCTTGGGGTTAAAAAACCGCTTATTTTAGCAGACAAGAACACCCTAAAGATTTCAGGAGAAAGAATAAAAGAAAACCTCACTTCTTTGAACCCGCAAACAGAGATAGTTAAAGAAGCGAGTCTGGCAGAAACAGAAAGGATAAAAAATACAGTAAAGGACATTGATGTGGTTATAGGAACAGGCGGGGGCGTTGTGATAGATGTCGCCAAGCTCGTTGCTTTTGAAAAAAATGTCTGTTTCTTTTCTGTTCCCACTGCTCCTTCTCATGACGGGATAGTTTCTGAAACAGCAAGCATTACAGACAAGGGAACAAAAATTTCCATAAAAACCCGGGGTCCAAGAGCCATAATAGCAGATGTAAATATCATCTCCAACGCGCCTTACAGGCTTATTGCATCAGGTTGCGCTGATATAATCTCAAATTTAACCGCTGTATATGACTGGGAGCTTGCGAAAAAAAACGGTGAGTATTTTTCTGAATACGCAGCAAAGCTTTCTCTTCTTGCTGCGGACATTGTTATGAAATCAGCGGATACCATAGTTGAAAGGAAGGAAAGAGGGATAAGAAATCTTATAGAAGCCCTTATAACGTCCGGAATTGCCATGTCCATAGCCCAGTCCTCAAGACCTGCTTCTGGTTCTGAGCATATGATATCGCACGCTCTTGATATGATGAATTCAAATGCTTTGCACGGAGAACAATGCGGAATAGCTTCTATAGGCATTGCTTACCTTCAGGGGCAAGACTGGAAAAAAATAAAACAAACCCTTCAAAAAATAAAGGCTCCTGTGTCTTTCAGGGAAATGGGTATAGAAAAGGAAATGGTTGTCAAGGCTTTTCTTGAGGCAAAAAGCATGACCAAGAGGGAAAGATACACGATTCTTGACGAAAAGCCTTTAACAAGAGACAAAGTAGAGCAAATATTAAGGGTTACGGGCATATATTAAAAATATAAGTATAAAACAGAAAATGAAAATATGGATATTTTAAGGTATCTGAAAAGAAAGAAAAAACAGCATGTAATGAATTATTTGAAAAGGAAAAGAAAATCGTCGCCTTTGCATTTTACCCTTATAGATCCTGAAAAAGACCCGAAAAAATTGAAAAAAACAGCAGAAACAGTCTGTTCATACGGAACAGATGCTATTCTTGTTGGCGGTTCCCAGTCGGGGCATTTGATATACCTCAACGATGTTATACAAACCCTAAAAGAGTCAGTAGATCTGCCTGTTATTCTCTTTCCTTGCTCTCATTCGGGCCTTTCTCCTTACGCAGACGCTGTTTTGTTTATGTCGCTTTTGAATTCCAGATCAGTGCAATATCTTATAGATGAGCAGATGAAAGGTTCTGTTCTTGTGAAAAACTACAAACTTGAGCCGTTGCCTACTGGTTATCTGATTGTGGAGTCAGGTTCAACTACAAGTGTTACATGGACTGGTGATGTGAAGCCTTTGCCAAGGCAAAAACCAGAATTTGCCGTGGCATATGCTTTGGCAGCAAAGTATTTTGGAATGAAATTTCTTTATCTTGAAGCTGGTTCTGGAGCCAAGTTGCCTGTTCCTGATGCTATGATATCAGCTGTTAAAAACGCTGTTAACAACGGAATGATGGTAATTGTTGGTGGCGGCGTAAGAGACGAGAAAACAGCAAAGGAAAAAATAAAAGCAGGCGCTGATATCATTGTCACAGGAAACATAATAGATGATAATCTAAGCAAAGTAAAAAGCATAATAAAAGCTGTGCACAGAAAGAAATAATCAGCATGCGTAATAACTAAGTTGTGTAAGGTTGTATCTGGAAATCTCTTCTGCACTCATCCTTATCCAGTCTTCAAGAACCCACCTTGCTTTATAACAGCCGGCATGTGTTGAATTGTCAAAATAAAGATAATCTGTTCTTGTTTGGTTGTCTTTCACAGGAAGGCCGGGTTCCAAAAGAACAAAACTCTCCATGCCTTTATTATCAGGCGAAACCGACAGGTTGCCCTCAAGCCTTTGCAGGAAGTTAGGACCCTCAGAAGCGTAATACTTAGAATTCTTTATGCCGTCTATTAACGGTATTGACCACACCGAATCAGTCAGGTTGTCAAGGTGTATGACATTGTAACCAGACTCTTGGATGGTTTGGTTTATTAAATCAACAGCATTCGCTGCTCCAATTATATAACAGGAAACAGCAGGCTGATTCAAAGATTCTGAAACAATGCCTGCAAAACCAGAAATACCGGAAGCATCATGAACAACAAGAATCTTCTCTGAATCAGGAGAACTTGAATTAAATGTAACCTCTCCCGAGCAGTTCCCGGAACTTACACCGCTTACTATTTTCCTTGCATAAAAGGGATATTCATATCTTCTCACAACTCTTTTTACATAGCCTGTTGTGCTTAAAGGAAAAACAGGGTCTTCCAGACCTGATAAAGACACCAAAACATGTTTTCTGAATGTTTTGTCTATTCTGGAAAGATTAAGGGGATGAGAAACATTTATTGTTAATACAGCTGAAAAGTCTATGTTAAACCCGTCATAATTTGTTATCTTCAGCTCAGAATAATTTACGTCTGTTACAAAACCAGTATCTACCTGAAGGAGTTTTTCTTTCCAATCCTTTATGGTATTGTTTTGCATAAGAGCTTCGGGCGTTCCATTTAAGGAACCGTTAAGCATAAGTTCTGAAAGCCTGAGGCTCGAATTATCCAGATATTCGCCTTTCATTATTATCCTGTTTATTGCCGTAAGCAATGCCCTCCTTCCCGCTATTTTGAGCGCGCGTCCAAAATCTTCCTCTATGTTTTTTGCTATCTGATGTTCCTGGTCTGCAATAATCCTTTCCATCACAAAACCGGACTTATTTGTCTGAATGTTCAGAAAAAACCCGATAAAAAGACTGACTGGTAGTACTATTAAAATTGCAATCAATGAATACAGTTGGGCTTTTTTCATATCCACACCCTTGTTTCCAGTCTGGAAGGACCCCACATGGATGGAACATCAGCAACAGTTAATGTATCAAATTCTATTTCAGATGTTATCTGAAGGTCTATGGGATTTGTAGAGTTTATCCCGTCATACGGGTTTTCTAAAGTTCCGTTTCCGTAACTATCAGGGTTTTTATCATATACAAAATTCAAATCATTCATCAATCTCATAAAAGCATCGTCTACCGAATCGTTATCAGGGTCAAAAAGATCATCGGGTTCAGGGCCGTAAGATATTGCAGAAAAATCATCGTATATATCGTCCCCGTCAATATCATAATACACCGTTACACTGGAGCCTTTTGCTTTTGGGAAAACTTTGCTGTATCCCTCAAGGGTTATTCCCGAAATTCTTATGGTATAAACTACCCTGTCATCAGGAGAGCCGCCTGTCCCGTTTTCAGGAACAAGGCCTGTGCCTATTTTTACAGAATTGTTGCCTTGTGAAATATAAGTTACAGGTATGTTTATTATAAACGGGTCGCCAAGGCGTGTATAGTTTTGTTGAGAATAATCTCCCAACCAGTATATCCTTGTAAAGTTCTCAGAACTTGAATTTTTCACATAAAGCCTGTCTGTCCAGAAACTGGAAGAATATGATGTGACTTGTGTATCAATTATCTCGCTTCCATTAGGCACGTAAAACCAGCCCTCTTTTGTTCCAGTTTCGTTATCTGTAATTAATTCCTCTCCGCTCTGGTTTCCAAAAGGAACGGATTCCAAAACAAGCGTAACCTCGCCGTAGGCTGGCGGCTCAATCTCAGAAGTATATGTGTATGAAATGTAAGAATCATCAAACAATCTGTTAATGCCGCTTACGTTTCCTTGTATAACCACAGTCTGCGCGACATAGCTTGCATTTACAAACTCATTCGCTATTTCCTCAAATGTTTCTGCAAGTTCTGACGCATTCACAAAATAATAAGAACCGTTACCACATTGAGCTGTTAACTGAAGGGTGTTTTCATCAACATCACCCGGTTCGCCAAAACCTACTGTATAGACCGTTATATTGTAAAGATTCCATGCATCGCACGCCGCTTTTATGGTATCGTCTTTGGCGTCTACATCACTGTCTCCATCCATATCATGGTCAGCGTTGTCGCATCTTACGTTGGCTTCCCCGTCTGTCATAACAACCATAGCTCTTCTTCTTGTTTCATTGCTTTGCGCGTTTATCATGTTTGTAGACCTTAAAATACCGCAACATATGCAGGTAGAACCTGAAGCGTAGTAGCTGTCAATTTCATTGTAAAGTGCTTGCGTATCGTTTGTCAGGTCTTCTGTGCTTACCACATTGCTTGAGTATGAAACTAATCCAACCCTGTTTCCGGAAACATTCAGCACAGTATCAACAAAGGCTTTGTCTGCTTCTTTTGCAAAGTCCAGTTTGGTTACAGAACAGTGTCCGTAAGGCCACCAGCAAAAACCACCACAAACATTATCAGTGCATTCTGAAGGATCATTGACGGGACAAGACTTCGGACCCCCAAAAAGACAATTGTACCGGCATATTAACTGACCTGTATAATAATCAGCATAACTGTCCATACAATCGTTCATACTCCCTGACACATCAGTATCCAGAATCACATCTCCTTTTCCTTCGCCTCCTGTTGTCATGTAGGTTGCGTTTCTTAGCCCCATTCTTAAGGGCGTTGTTTTCTTTTCAATCGTCCCGTAATCCAGCAATGAAGAAAGCTCGCTGTTGTTTATTTCTACATAAGTTTCTCCTGTTGAATTGTCTTCATAAACCGTTATGTTCCCTATGGAAAGAAACACAGTGTAACTGCTGTTATAGTGAAGAAGAACAGACATGTTAATTAGTTTTCCCGGTACATATAAGGAAGAATAAAGGTTAATCACGCCGTTAATTCCGGGAAAATTATATTTGTCAGTGACATTCTCACCATATCTGCTTCCTTCTGTAAGGTTTGAGGTATTGTATCTGATTTTCACATAACCGCCGCCAATATAATTGTTCTGCGGATCAGAGAAAACAAAAAGGATTGTGTTATTTCCGGGAACAAACCACTGATAAAAAGATTCGGGTATTGTAAATTTATCTGCTGACATGTTTCCTGCCACTGTTTTGTTGTAAACCCCGGAAAAATTTCCGTTTATGTAAAGCGTGAAATTGCTTCCTGTGCTCATTTCCATACAAGCTTCAACAATATTATCATATTCGGGCAAAACAAACCTCTTTGAAATGTTTCCCTCGCCAACATAACCGCCGAAATACACGTGTTTGGAAAAAACCTTGTTGGCTCTTGTCAGATATGCTCTTACAGCAAAACCAGAAGCAGGTTTTCCTGTTGTATATCCTGAAACAATGGTTGAGAGCTTGGAAATATAGTGTGGCAACGAAAGGTTTCTCTCATATACCAATTCGTTTTCCATCCATATTCCGTAACTGTACGGGGTTGAGTTAAGCAGGTCATCCAGTATCTCTTTTGTCACGTTTCTTGCCTCTTCTATGCTGCCGTTGCTCCATAATGTCCCTATTACATCCATTAAGCTCTTGTTAAGGTCATCTTCAGTTAAAAAACCCTCACTGATCAAACTCTGAATGCTTCCGTAATCTTGGAGAGAGCTTATTTTTATTTTGTTTAGAATGTTTGTTATGTCTTTGGCCGCGTAATAAAGCCTCTGATATTTCAGTTCCGGCGACGAATGCGTAAAGGAAAAGCCGGTCAAAAAAACAGCTAACATAATTAATATTCCTGTTACAATTAAAGCGTCCAGAGAAAAGATAAAAGCTTTTTTATATCCCATCTTTTAAATCTTGTAAAAGCTGGCATAAATATATTTGGAAACCCATTTTAATAGCCTCAACGAATAATTTAATATGAATTCAAAAAAATTACTTGTGTTTCTGTTTTTACTGGTTTTTTCAGGGGTTGCCGGGGCAAAGGCGGCAGTCTACCAGTGCAATTCCTGCTCTGACTGCACATCAAAAATCCTTTCTGCTAACTCAGGCGATACGGTTGTTCTCAACACATCAATATATAATTATCCAGAAACCTGCATAGTTATTCAGGAAAAACAAAACCTAACTTTTGACTGTCAAGGCAATACAATAGACGGTTTCAATCTTCAAAACACCTACGGAATGCTTCTTAACGGTTCCTCAGGCAACAACACAATAAAAAACTGCATAACAAAAGACTTCGGATACGCTGTATATTTTAATCTAACTGGTTCGCCTCCCCCCAACCTGATTTATAATAATGTTTTTAACAACACAAACAATGTTTATTTTGAATCTGTTTCTCCCAATTATTGGAACATAGAGCTTAACTGTTCTTCTTCAAACATTTTGGGCGGTTCCTGTGTTGCTGGAAACTACTGGACAGGTCCTGAAGGAAATTATTCGGATATTTGCACAGATTCAGACGGAAACGGAATATGCGACGCGCCTTACACATTAAATGCGCACAACACAGATTTTTATCCTCTAACCCGTGACAAAAAACCGCCGGACCTTGTTTTTGTTTCACCGACCCCGGAAAACGGAACAAACTTAACTGCAAATTATATTTTGGTCAACGTTTCTGTTTCTGAAACGCCTGATTCCTGCATATTGAGCTGGTATAACGGAGAATGGTCAAATATAACCATGAATAAAAACAGCAGCTTTTGCTGGAAAAACATGACACGCCTGAGTAATTATACTTATCGTTTTTTTGTATATGCCAATGATTCAAACGGAAATCTCAACGCCTCAGAAGAAAGGGTTGTTGGCATTGAACATTCACAGGATATTACGCCGCCGGACCTTGTTTTTGTTTCACCAACCCCGGAAAACGGAACAGAACTAACAAAAAATTCCATAACTATAAACGTATCTGCAAATGAAGCTCTTGATGCATGTGTTCTTGAGTGGTATGACGGAGAATGGTCAAATATAACAATGGAATTAAACGAATCAAAACATTATTGCTGTATCACATTCGGCCCGCTTACAAAAACCGAATACAAGTTCAGGGTGTATGCAAACGACACATCCGGAAACTCAAACAGAACAGAAGAAAGAACAGTCACACTAAACATTGACCTGACAGAACCTGAAATAAACTGTTCTTTATATCCAAACCCCGTGGAAATAGGAAAAAACATAACAATAACAGCAAATGTTTCAGATGAAAACGGCATAGACACGATCCTTCTTGAAATAAAAAAACCCGATTCCACGCAGAATGTTTACATTTTCTCTGATAATTTTTCCATAGAATACAAAGCAGATATTGAAGGTCAATACAACATAACAATATCTGCAAATGACAGCAAAGGAAATTACAAAACAATTTACGAATACTTTAGCGCTGTTGAAAAAGTTATTTTTAACGCAACGGTTTACGGTCCTCAGAACCCTGAGGGAATAGAATGTATTTTGGAGATTTACGAGAACGGTCAAAAAAAGGGAAAGTATTTTTCTTATCTGGGAAAGTTTTATTCCATAAAACTTTTAAACACATTTTACGACCTTGTTTTCAATGTATTCGGCAGCAATCTTTCTGTTAGATTAAAAGATGTGAATATTTCAGAAAACATTAACAAGCAAGTGATGTTTGATCAGACATCTTCTGAACAGTTTACCACAATTTACGCGATTGAAAGCAATTATACATTTTCTTCAGCAGTTATTTTAATAACATACAATGAAACAGATTTCAAAAGCGAAGACCATATCGGTATCTATAAATGCGAAGAATGGGACATTGCAAACAGAGTTTGTTCTGGTTCCTGGAAAAAAATCCCGGCACAGCATAATAAAATAGAAAACCGTTTCTTAATCCACAGCACAGGTTTTTCTGCTTTTGGTTTGAAACAGGAACTTTACTGCGGTGATGGTGTATGCAGCGGAAATGAAACTGTAAACACGTGCCCGGAAGACTGCAAATGCACAGACAAGGATAATGACGGTTATGCAAAAGGAGGTGATTGGTGCGGTTTGTTGGACTGCGACGACAGCGACCCGAATGTTCATCCCGGAGCAACAGAAGTTTGCAATGGAAAAGACGACAACTGCGACGGAATAATTGACAACATCAAGGGAAGGCATGGAATAGAAGAAACGAACTGCCAGTGCTATAACGGGAATAAACCGAAACAAGAAGAATGCAACGGAATAGACGATGATTGCAACGGAGAGATAGATGACAATGCAAACTGCTGCATTGACGGGCAGGAAAGAGAGTGCGGACCCTCTTCAACCCTTGGCGTGTGCAAAAGAGGCGTTTCAATATGCACAAAAGGCAAATGGTCTGAATGCAGCGGCGCGGTATTTCCCGGAAAGGAAATATGCGGAAACGGAAAAGATGATGATTGCGACGGGGAAACCGATGAAAATTGCAACACCTGCAGCAACGGGATACATGACGGGGATGAAGAAGGAATAGACTGCGGGGGTTCCTGTCCAAACCCTTGTTTTGACTGGTCTTATCTGATAATAAGCTTAATAGGTTCTGTTATTCTTGTAGTTGTGCTTTGCTTTTATTTCAAGCTGAGGAAACAGAAAGAACTAATGTGGGAAGAATTGATGAAGAAATATCAGAGATAAGGGCCCGGAGGGAAAACCACAACCAATTTGTTAATTAGGTTTGTTTTGAACCCTCATCACCTGGTTTCCTCAAAAACCAACAAATTGCAAACATTTAAGGTTTGTGGGTTTTACCGAAGCCAGGTGCTCTATCCATTAAGCTACGGGCCCTTAAATAGTAAATTTTATTCTTATTTATAAAATCATTCTTTAACTATCCAAATCCTTGCTTCTGGAATGTTCCAGCTTCCCGAACCCGAAAAAGAAAGCTCATTATCTCCCGGCAGAATGTCTTCCGCGTCAAAATACAATGTGTGCCATCCCTCTGAAGAAATCGCTTTTAAATCCTTTCCGTTCAGTTTTATCACAAGTGTTCCCGGTTTTATTGTTTTTTTCACATAGTATTCTATTTTTCCTTTGTAATCTGTTTGGTTAAGCAGTTTGAAGTTTTCCTCTGAGATTGAAAAGCTTTTCTTCAAAATAACATTGCCATTGGTGAGATAAACTCTTAAAACAGCGTCTGTTATGTAAACAGATTCTTTGCTGGTTGAAAAAGAAAGCACGTTGTTGCCTACATAAAGGCTTGAATTGAAGAGGTCAAAATCTATGCTCTCGTATGCAGACGGGTGTTTGTTGTATACAGGAAGACCGTTGATTTTTATTGCAAGCCTTCCCTCCCCTTCGTTCGTTTTAAAGTGAATGTTGCCTCTTGTGAACCTTTCTATTTCTTCTTCTGAAATCTTAAACGGCACTATTTTCACTTCACCATATTCCAAATCTATTCTCAAATCCTTTATCATATAAACAGTAGATGCCCAGAACAACGAACCGGGCGATTCGCAATACATTTCAAAGGTATTAAGGCTTTTCACATACCCTGCTTCTATACTAATCACATGCTCACCCTTGTCAGCTCTGCCATTGTACACATCTTTACCGTTCCATTTAATCACAAGATTCCCGTATTTGTTCGTGTCTGAAACAAGGAAAGATATTCTTAAGGATTTTAACACAGAAAGATAATAATCCGGCACGTTTATAGTGTATGTTTTTGTTTCTTTTCCTGTAAGGCTTGCAGAAACCCTTAACTCAGGAACATATTTCAGGCTTTCTGTTTGTGTTTTTCCCGCTGTAAAATCCCCTATATTATAGACCTTGGCTTCATACTCGTTTGTATATCCTGCTGTTCCCACGGAAATGTTTTCAATTGAAATTAGTTGCGGAACAGCCGGCTGATATGCAAAATATCCAACCAAAAAAGCAAGCAAAAGCGCTATTATGCCTGCTATAAAAACCCAAACAAAGTCATCTATATTAACTCCCTTCATTTTACCCTCTTTTTATAATTTGTAAAAGAAAATATATAAAAACCACATAATATTGAGCAAAGTGAAAGCATGAAAATATTAAAACTGGACAGGAAAAAGAGATTTATACAGCTTAAAATAGAAAATCCGGAAGACCTTTGGCATCTGGAAAAAATCCTTGAAACAGGGGACATAATCACATCAAAAACACTCAGAAAAACAAGCGTAAAGAGAGAGGACAAAATAGAATACGGGAAGAAAATACCGGTCACCATTGGAATAAAGGCAGAAAAATGGGAGCTGCGGCCGGAAATGCATTCCTTGAGGATAACAGGTCCCATACTCTCTGGTCCGAAAGATGTAATAACACTCCGTTCATACCACACGCATCAGATAGAACCGGGAAATGTTTTAAAAATAGAAAAGGAAAAATGGAAACCATACCAGTTAGAAAGGCTTAAGAAAGCGAAAGTAAAGCAGCCTGAAATATTTGTATGCGTAATTGACAGGGAACAGGCAGATTTTGCCCTTCTTAAAGAATCAGGAGTTCATACCAAAGGAACTGTTTATTTTAGAAAGGTTTTTGAGAGCGAGGACAGAAGCAGTTTTTACAGAGAAATTATAAAAACGCTGAAAGATTCCCATACTGATATCATTATTTTGGCTGGTCCCGGGTTTGAAAAGGAAAACCTTTACAAATTCATTCAGGAAAAGGAACCAGAACTGAGCAAAAAAATATTTCTGGAATCCTGTTCAGACACAGGCATTTCAGGAATAAAGGAAGTTATAAAAAAATCTTCTTTAAAGGTTCTCAAAGAAATGAGACTGAAGAAAGAAACTGAAATCCTTGAAAGGTTTTTTGAGGAACTGAGCAAAGAAGGGCTTGTTGCTTACGGAAGAAAAGAAACACAAGAAGCTTTGAGCTTCGGAGCAATAGAAACCCTCCTTGTTTCTGAGGAAAAAATCCATGATTTTGAGGATTTTATGCAAGAAGCGGAAAAACAAAGAGCAAAGATTATCATAATCTCATCAGAACATGAAAACGGCGAGAGGTTTCTGCATTTGGGTGGCATAGGCGCATTGTTAAGGTTTTCAATAAAAGTTTGCGATTGATTGCGTCAGGACGTATAAATACTAAGTCTAAAATGAAGATTCTTTATTTCATTATAGAGTTTTTGCAATATTTCCGGAGACTCTGAATCTTTTAACGTGTTGTAAAGGGAAAGAGCTTCCATGTAATTCTGTTTCGCGCCCTCAATGTCGCCTTTATCTATTTGTTCATAAGCAGTATTAATGATTTTTTCTAACTTTTGGACATTTGTTTCTGGTTCTTCTGTTTTGATTTCTTCGACTTTTTCTTCTTTGATTATCTCTTTTTTATCACTCTGTTTAACAGGAACTTCTTTTAAAGATTTCAGACCGCGGCAGACCTTTTCCATTTCCTTGATTTTTTCCTTCAGCTCCTTTATTTCATTCAGCGCACGCATTATCTCTTTTAATCTTTCTTCGCCCTGCTTACTTAGAAGGCTTTTTAATCCAGCATTCTTAATAGAAAAAACAAGCTCTGAAACTATATCTTTCATGTCTTGTATCTTTCCTGTATAATCATCTTTCATCTCTTTAATCTTTTCATTAAATTTTTCCAGATCATCTTTTTTTACCATCTTTTCAAGTTTAGCTTCCAGCATATCAACAGACTTTACAATTTCATGCAGAGCCTCGTCGTTAAAATCTATCTTTTCTTTATAGGAATTAAATTCTGCCATCATTTCACTTATTTCAGAAAACACGGTTTCAATTTTGCTTGCCAGCTTGTCTGATTCCCGTTTTTGTTTCTCAATAACCGATATTTTTTTGTTAATGTTTTTTGAAACGTTTATCAGATTTTCCAAATTTTTAATTTTTTCAAGAATTTGCCTCAAACGGGTAATATCTTTAGAAATTACAGATAACTTTGTTTCTATTTTCTCTATTTTCGCTTCATTTTTAAGTATGGCTTCTTCTTTTTTCTCAAGTTCCTTTTTTATTTTTTGCGGTTTTATTTCTTCTGAAAGCTCTTTTATCAGCCTAAAATCAGATTCAATCCTGTTAAAAACCCTGTCTCTTTCAAGAATTGAAGACCTGAGCTCGCCAATCTCTTCGGTGTTTTTTGCTATCTTTTCTTCTGTTGCCTTTATCATGTTTTCTGTTGCTTCCAGTTTTCCTTCCAGTTTCTCTATCTTTAGAAGCAGTGTTTCAAAGTTTGTTGGTTCTGTTTCCTTTTGTTTCTTAGCTGCAGAAACAGGTTTTGGAACAGGTTTGTATTTTTTCCCCTTTTCCTTTTTTTCTATTTCTTCAAACTCTTCGGGTGTTATTACATTCTCTTCATATGAAATATCCTTTTCGCTCATATTATTTACCTTTAATGTTTAAATGTTGCTCAAGCGAAGTTATATATATTTGCGCCATTCTAAACCTTCCAAGCTTAAGTTTGTCTTTCGCAAGTTTTAGTTCAAGCTCAAAATCAAACGTGTCTTTTCCCTTTGCCTTCAAGTCGTTTATTGTTTTTTCAATTATTTCTATCTTTTTTGCAAACTGTTTATAGATTTCCATCTCTTCATTTGTTATTTTGTGCGGATTGTGATAGGTTGGTCTGAAGTGAACAAAATAAGGTTTGCCCTCGTTATATTTCGGGTTGTGAAACATCCCCACCCCTATTCCCTGGCGAGAAATTCTTTTTGCATACTCTTCTCCGTATTTGTTTTTAACTTTTTGCACATCAGAAATTGATTTTGTGTTCAGCTGAACTTCTGTAAGAACATTTCCTGCTATTGCTTCTTTAAAGTCTGCCAGAACCTGAGAACACATAACTATACCAATACCCCATTTCCTAAACTCTCTGCACGCCTTTTCCAGCGCAACATATCCGCCTCTGCCGCCATATTTTTCCAGCAGCCTGTGAACTTCATCAAACACTATAATCAATTTCAGTTCAGCTGATTCTTCCCAGGGATATTCAAACACGCAATCTATTATATTATATACAGCGATGTCATATTCCCCGGGTTTTAGTTTGTTCAATGTGAAAACAGTTACTTCCCCGGGATTCATGTATTTTTTCAGGTCTATTCTGAGGTGCGGGTCAGTAACCTCAAATATCATGCCTTTGTAAGGTCTTGCCTCTGTTCTGTTCATTCCAAAAACAGGATAGTATCTTAAAAGATTCACGTCTTCGCATGCCTTTACAAAACCTGTCCATTGTGCAGTTGGGTCAAAAACAATAACAGGTATTTTCTTTTCCAGAGCCTCTTCAACAATAACAGATGCGCCAACGCTTTTGCCAGCGCCTGTTGCGCCTGCAACTATTATATGCGTGGTCAAATCCTTTGGGTCTATCCAGGCGTCTACGTTTGTTTCAGCTATTTTTCCTATCCAGAAAGCCTTTTCACTTTTCCGAGGAAGTTTGTTATAATCCACAGGGAACAAATATCTCAGTTTCGAAAGCTTCCACTCTATATATTTTCTTCTTGTGAAAAAACCAGCTATACCTAAAACAACAATAAGACTTACCCACGGCAAAAGTCTTCCTGCCGACGTTTCCCAGAAAGACAAAACCACATTAAATGTCTTTATACTTTTTACCATTCTTGAATCAAACTCTGCAACAACCTCAAGAATGTAAGTTCCCGGTTTAATCTGTGTCTGGTTTAGTTTTAGGGTCTTGGTGAATGTTAGAACATCCTCAAGCTCAAAGCTCTCATTGCTTTTCCATATTGTTTCCTTCATTTCAGAATCTTTAATGAAATAGCTGAGGCTCACGTTTAATTTTGGCTTTATGCCCGTGTTTTTCATATCCACAGAAAACCTGAGTTCACCGTCAGGTGTAACATATTCTGTGATTATATCTACTGCAAGCGAAAGCATGCTTGCACCTTTTAAACTGACCCTTAAGGTTACAGGTATTTCAAGTTTTTTCTTTTCCGAAGAAACTGTTATTGTGCCTGTGTACGTTCCTGTTGAAGCCGATTCGGGCACGTAGACGTATATATGTATCATTTGGGTCTGGTTTGGCAATATCTGAACAAAAGACCTTTCAAGCGTTAAGAAATTTCTTATTTCTCCTGAAATCGAAAGGCTTGCTCTTATGGTTTTGTTGAGGTTGTTTGTTATATAAAAAGGATAGGTTCCGTTTTCTCCCGGATGCATTCTTATATCGCCAATCGCTGTTTTAATAGAAAACGGAAATTCTTGCATGCAATCCTGCGGACAGTTTATTTCGTTTTCCCCTGCCTCGCACACGCCGTTTCCGCACACAGGTGAAATTCCCTGGTCACCGCCGCTTGAACCGCCGCCGCTTGGTGTTTGTTGGGAAGATGGCGGTGTTTCTGTTGTGGCACATTCAGGACAATGCTCAGCAATTGTAAAAGCAGACGTGCTTGTAAGATTTGCGGAGATTGTGTGTGTTTGTATGTCCGGCATGGCAAGTTCATTTCTTTCCCATGAACCAGTGCAGTTAGAGGTATTGAAATTCCAGGATTCGCACACATATATCCTGAACCTTTGCTCATTCAGGTTTGAAGGGTCAAGGTTATTATATTCATAAGAATAGTTCAGCAGCAAATTCAGATAGCTGAAGCTATTGAAATATCTGTTGTCAATAACAAAGCCCAGAACCTTGTTTTTTGTTGCGGTTGGAAGACTTATAATGCCCACGTCCTGATAAGGAATGTTTTTGAACCTTACAGGGTTTGTTAAATTGTCTCCATCGTCAGACCATTGGGAAATAACAGATTGCGTAATATTGAGATTATAGAATCTTAAGGTATGGTTGTATACGGAAATCTTCAGGTCATAAACCCTTTTTCTTACAGTCCAATTATATCTTTCAGCGCTTG
>QMZY01000008.1 GCA_003663415.1 Candidatus Aenigmatarchaeota archaeon | reverse complement strand
GCCAACGCAAGTATGACTATAAAGAACAAAGCAGTCCAGAACTCTTCAGCAGTTGACCAGTAAGGTAATTGGATTAACCAACCAGCACCTGCACCGAAGAAAATCAAAACACCGATAAATATTATTGTCAAAATAAACGCCCATTTTGACATGGTTCCACTAAACACCTCGTTAATCTTAAACCCAGTAATCCCCAGCAAAATTATCACAAACAATAAACCACATCCAACAATCAATCCCATTCCTCCCAAATTCGCAAAAAAGGAAACTATCATATAGTTCCAGCTTGAATAAAGCATCACGAAGAAGGAAAATATTATGGAAATCAGGCCAATTGCCGATTTTGGAAGCCTATCGCCCATTGTGTATTTTAAAACCCCGTAGAAAATTGCCAAAGCCAGCAAAAATGGGAACAAATACAAAAAGAACCCCATATTTTCCATATTCAGCAGAATTTGATAGAAGGCTCCGGATTGGGGAGACCATCCACCAAATTGAAACAACGCAACAGACATATTATTTTATTGGTGAAATAAGTTTATAAATTTATTCTTCCTTTTCGCTTCCCCAGAGCACAACCATAGCGACAAGTATTATGAAAAGCATCGCAGTCCAGAACTCACCGCTTCCCGCATTCAGCCCTAACATGCTTGTTCCAACCACGCCGGCAATCACAAGCACAAATATCAGTATCATAACACCGACAAAGGGCCATTTGAATTTCTCGTTTTTAGTCAAATCTTCTGGTTTTATCCCCATTAAACCCAGAACTATTATTATCATCAGCAAACCAGAGCCTACGATAAGGCCGTAACCAAAAACATTTGCAAAGAACAAAACAATAAAAGGGTTCCATAAAGAGAAAAGCATAACAAAAAACGCAACAACCACAGAGACAAGACCCCGCGCTGATGTTGGCAGCTGCTCTTTTAAGGAATAAGAAAGAATACCATAAACAATTGCAAGTGTCAGAAGGAACGGAAAAAGATACAAATAGATTCCCAATTGTTCCAAACCAAGAACCATTGGCTCAAACGGAGAAGCCATGTTTATTATTTGTCAATTACGTATTTATTTATTTTTGCTCTTTGCATGAATTTAGCGGAAACGGTTCAAAAACCGCAATTTCACGCGCAACTTAACCGGGCAAAATAGTTCCTGACGCAATCAATCGCAAACCCTCGGCAACCGGCACTTTCTAATCATTCCCTCAACCCGTAGAATATCTTTTTAGGAGAAGTTCCTGTTTATTACACGCGCTCCCGGTCAGCGAAAGCTTTTTAATTCTATTTACACAATTAATTAAAGGAAGCATGAAAGTTGCTACAGATATTCCGGGACTGGATAAATTAATGGACGGGGGATTTGAAGAAGGGAGTATAAATCTTATCAGCGGCAAAACAGGGACAGGCAAGTCTGTTTTTTGTTTGCAGTTTCTCTTTAACGGCGTTACCAGCTTCGGTGAAAAAGGGCTTTACGTTACAACAGAAGAAACCGAAGCCTATTTGAAAAAACAGGCGCTTCAGTTCGGCTGGGACTTCAGCGAACTGGAAAAAAAAGGCCTTGTGAAAATAGTTGCTTTTGAACCTTTTGATATTGACACGCTTACCACAAAAATAACAGAACAGGTAAATCTTACAGGAGCCAAAAGGGTTGCGATAGATTCTGTCAGCATGTTTGAACTTTATATAAGCGAAGCATACAGAATAAGAAAATCCATATTCAAATTTCTTCAGAAGCTTAAAGAAATGGACATAACAAGCATTGTTACAGCTGAAATACCGGAAGACAGCAACGCCCTCTCAAGGTTTGGTGTGATTGAATTTCTGGTTGACGCTGTGATTGTTTTGCAGTACATGACCATAGCAAAATATAAAAGAAGTCTTATGATAAGAAAGATGAGAACAAGCAAACACTCTATGAATATTCATCCCTTCGAAATAACATCAGACGGCATTCACGTGATGGATGTTTAAACTGGAGTTATATCCACACCGCTGTCCGTTGCTTCTATTTCTATCCAGTACACGCCTTCCAGATTCGGAAGACTTCCGTTAAGGGGAGCCATGCTCGTTGCAAATACATCAGTATATCCATCCATATAAGACATGTTGAAATTTATTTCACGTCCTGTTATGTTTGCTGAAACAACGTGTTTGGGTATGTAAACCTTTATTCTGACTTTTGCCGGAGCGCCTTGGGAATAAACAAGGTCAGCTGTGTCAGCTATCTGGTTGGCTGTGTTTTTTGCATAAGAAAGATACATATCTGTTCCTGTTTGTCTCTGAAGGTTTGAAACATAAATCCATACGGGTATTGCAAATCCCAGAACAATGCCAAATATCATTAAATACTCAAAAGCAACCTGGGCTTTTTTCAGGAAATTCATATAAAATTATTTGGGTCTGGAAGTTAATATATGGGGACGCTGGGATTTGAACCCAGATGAACCGGTTTCTTCATTCTCGCGTCAGCGGTCCAGGCTTAAAGACTGGAGCCGGTCAGGATGCCGTTACCTCACGTCCCCTGATTTATGGTTAATTTTAATGGAAAGATATTATAAAATTTTGGGATTTTCTGGTGGGTTTGGTGGGATTTTGGCTTTTCAGCCGAAAACTTTTTGAATATATTGATACAATTATTTAAGCGAAGGTTGGGGTTTATGGAAGATGTTTTAATTGAAATCAAAAAATCAGAAGAAAAGGCAAGAAAAATCATAGAAGATGCTGAAAAAAAAGCGCAGGAAATTCTTGATTCTGGAAGAAAAAAAGCCGACGAGGTTAAAAAGGGCTTGGATAAAAAAACAGAGCAATTAAAAGAGAAAGAGTTTGAGGGGATTGAAAAGGAAATTGAGAAAGAAAGAAAAAACATATTGAAAGTGTTTGAAAAAAAAGCAGAAAAAATAAAAACCAATGCCTTGAAAAACAAAACAAAGGCTCTGGACATGCTTTTTAAGGATTTCAAGAAACTGGTTAGTGAGGAGCTATGATATACCCTGAAAAAATGTCAATGGTTACTATAGTAGCGCCAAAAACACATTTAGAGAGGGTTATCGATGAACTTTACAGAGCAAAGGTTTTGCATATAAAAAAATTCAGACCAGAAAAAGGCTTATCAATCGGGGAGCCTTTGGAAAACGCTGAGAAAGTTTCAAAGCTTTTTTTGGAACTGAACTCGCTTAAACAGAACCTGAGTTTTGAAAACGGAAAAGGAGATTTCAGTCTAAAGGAAATGGAAAAAACCATAAATGAGGTCAGTTCTCAGCTCAAAGACCTTCTTGAGAAAGAGAAAGAACACTCAGACAGATTAAAACAGCTTCGGGAAAAAAGCAAACAATTGAGTTTATAAAAAGCTGCGGCGTTCGAAATCTTTCTGTTTTGAAGGGGTATGAAAACGTGTTTCTCGTTGCGGGGCAGATTCAAAGCACTGAAAAACTAAAAGAGGCGTTAAAGGGTTTTGATACTGTTGCGTTTCATTCAGAACCTGAAAAAGGCACGCATAACGTTATTGTATTTGGGAAAAAGTCTGATGAGGAGAAGATACTGGCGAAACTTAATGAAACTGATTTTAGCAGGACAGAATTAAAAGGGGAATGGGAATATTCTGACGTGAATAAAGAAATGGAAAATATAGAGAAGGAAATTGCTTCTGTTGAAAAGGACCTGTCGGGTATTAAAAAAAGAATCGGAAAACTTGAGGAAACATACGGAAAAAAACTTGGAGCAATAGAAAAAAGACTTATAGAAATGGTAAGAAAAAGCGAGGCTCCTTTGAATTTCGCATCAAGCGATTTTACATTTATAATAACAGGCTGGGTTCCGGAAAAAAACACAAACGGCTTGGTAAATGCTGTCAAAAAGATTTCCAAAGGCATATATATCAGGACAGAACCAGATTCGAATGGGCCGACAAAGCTTAACAATCCAAAACCCATGAAGCCTTTTGAGTTTTTCATTAACCTTTACACGTTGCCAATTCCGAAAGAGATTGACCCAACATTTTTGCTGTTTTTCACATTTCCGCTGTTTTACGGAATGATGCTCGGAGATATAGGCTACGGTCTTGTTATATTTATTTTCTTTACCATTCTCAGGTTCAAACTCAACAGAATGAAAAGCCTTATTAATATAACCATATTATCTGCTGTATTCACAATGGTATTTGGGTTTTTTTTCGGGGAATTTTTCGGCGCAGAACAGATTTTTGGTTACCAGTTGCACCCTTATCTTCACAGGTTGCATGAAATGAATGATTTAATACTTATATCGGTAATATTTGGCATAGTGCATATAACTGGTGGGTTTGTGTTGGGATTCGTAAATGAACTGAAACAGGAAGGAATAAAAAAAGCAATACTTGCAAAAATGAGCTGGTTGCTTATAGAAACGGGCGGAATTCTGTTTGCCCTTGATATGTTTAAGGTAATGAGCGTAAATATTGCAATAAGCGCTGGTCTGTTTTTCTTGGGTGTGATAATGCTTGCTTTTGGCGAGGGATTTATAGGAATTGTAGAGCTTCCTTCGCTTTTAAGCAATATTCTGTCTTATGCAAGGCTTGCTGCGGTTGGTCTTGCGTCAGCATCGCTTGCTGTCCTTGTGAATGGCATGGCTAACGGCATGTTTCAGTCAGGCGGGTTGTTTGCAATAATGGGCGTTTTTATCCTTATAGCAGGTCATACAATAAATATAATGCTTGGCATGCTTGATTCCTTTTTGCAGTCACTGAGGCTTCACTATGTGGAAATGTTTACAAAATTTTATCATGGTAATGGAACATTATATAAACCATTTGGAACTTAAGGAGGGTGATTGAATGGCAAATGAAATGATTGCAATAGGAGCCGCAATAGCGATAGGTATATCTGCTCTTGCAACAGCATGGGCAGAGAAGGAGATAGGCACGGCAGCAATCGGAGCAATGGCAGAAAAAGAAGGTTTGTTCAGCAAGGGTTTGATATTGACAGTTATACCAGAAACCATAATAATATTCGGTCTTGTGATAGCTTTGCAAATACTGTCGCTGGCTCATTAACAAGCTGGTAAGGGATGAGAATGAAAGAACTCTCAAAAGAAATAATAAGGCAGGCTGAGAAAGAGGCAGAGAAAATAATAAAGAACGCAAAGAAAGAGGCAGAGGCTTTGATAGAGAAAGCAAAAGCCGAAGCAAAACAGGAGATTGAGAAGGAAAGGAAAAAAGCAAGAAAAGAAAAGGAACGCCTGTTGAACAGGGAAAAAATAAAAGCGAACATAGAAGGAAAAAAGCTCGCGCTGGATACAAAAAAGGAGGTTCTGGAAAGAGTTTTTCAGGAATTTCTAAAAAAGGTTCTGGATATGAAGGAAAAGGAAAAAACAGAACTGTACAGAAGCCTTGTTAAAAACGCAGAGAAGGAAATAAAATCAGGCACCATATACGTGAGAAAACAAGATGTTAAGATTGTTAAAAAACTCGCAAAACTAAGGGTTATGGAAAAGGATATGGAATGGGGCATAACAGCAGAAAGCAGAGACGGAAAGGAACTGATTGATTTAACGCTTCCAACGCTTATAGAATTTTTAAAGGAAAGAACAGCGAAAAAACTTGCTGATTTGCTTTTTGGTGAGAAGGATGAAAAAGGGAAAGATTAGGTTCGGGAGATATCCGTACACGGTTACAAGGATAAAGGCAATGAAGTCCAAGCTGTTGGGAAGTGAGGATTATTTGAGGATGAAGAAAATGGGAGTTAATGAAATTGCAAGGTTTCTGGAAGAGGGTGAATACAAAAGCGAAATAAACAGGTTTGCTTCCAGGTACAGAGGCGCAGAGCTCGTGGAATTGGCAGTCAACGCAAACCTTGCGAAAACAGTAAATAAGATACTGAAAATTTCTATAAAAAACGAAGTGAAAGAGCTTGTGGAGCTGTACGTGAGGAAATGGGTTATAAACAACATAAAAACTGTTTTGAGAGCCAAGATCAATGGCGTGGATTCCGAAGAGATGAGAAGCGGAATAATTCCTGTTTTTCCCACAACATATGAGTATTGTGAAAGGCTCTACCAAGGGGATAATATGTACATTGCAAATAATATAATAAAACTTACAGAAGTGAAAAAGGCAGTAATTTATAAGCAGCTTGAAGAAAAAGAGCTTGTGCGCCTTGAAAACCTTCTTGATAAAAACTATTATTCAGGCATTGTTTTGTTTTCGCAAAAGCTTGCGCTGAAAAAAAATCACCCGCTTTTGAGGTTTTTCAGATACACTGTGGATTTGCTCAACATAAAAAATTCAATAAGGTTCAAAAAGGCCGGCATGAAAGAAAATGAAATAGAAGATTTTATAATTAAGGGAGGCAATGAAGACGTCGTGAAAAAAATAATAAAAGCCAAAGACATGGAAGATGTTATAAACATACTCAAAACAACCGAATATAAACATCTTGCAAAGAAAGAGTTTCTGGAAAAACTGATTGAATTCAGAAACGAAATGGACAGGTTTGTTTTGAAACACGCTCTCAGAATGCTTCATGAAGATATTTTGTCTGTTTCGCCGATATTTGGTTATTTGATTAGCAAGGAAACAGAAGCAAGAAATATAAAACTCATTGTTCATTCCAAAACAATGGGTGTTGATGAGGGGTTTATAGATAAAAACCTTGTGATAGGTGGGTAAATGGAGATAGCGGTATTAGGGAATGAGCATTTTGTGCTGGGGTTTGAAACAGCCGGTGTAAGAAACACTTTTGTAGCGGAAAAGGAAAACATTAACAAAGTGTTTGAGAAAGTTATGGAAAGAAAAGACATAGGAATACTGATAATGGATAACAAGGATTTTGAGCTTTTGAACGAGAGATTAAAAGAAAAGGCAATGACACAGGTTCAGCCCACTGTCGTTGTTTTGTCTTATGATGTTTCTGCTGAAGAAAACCTAAGGCTTATGATAAAAAGGTCCTTGGGTATTGATGTATGGGAGAGGAGGGATGTAAATGAATAAGCAAAACAAAGGCGTGATTTACAGGGTTTCCGGCCCTGTTGTGATAGCAGAGGGAATGAGAGCAAGAATGTATGATGTTGTTAAGGTTGGAAAGGAAAAACTTATAGGCGAGGTTATACAGATAGAGGGGGATAAAGTCACTGTTCAGGTTTATGAGGATACTTCTGGTTTAAAACCAGGCGAAGCCGTGGAAAACACAAACGAACCTTTGTGCGCAGAGCTTGGTCCCGGTCTTTTGAGAAGCATCTATGATGGCATTCAGAGACCGTTGCCTGTTTTAAAGGATTTAATGGGAGATTTTATCAAAAGAGGAGCATACGCTCATCCTTTGGATAGAAAAAAGAAATGGGAATTCAGGCCTGTGGTAAAAAGGAATGAAAAAGTTAAGCCGGGACAAGTCATAGGCGTGGTTAAGGAAAGCGAAACCACAGAGCATAAAGTTATGGTTCCGCCCGGAATGCAAGGCAAAATAAAAGAAATAAAATCAGGTAAATTTACAGTTGAAGAGGTTGTAGCAAAACTTGATAACGGTAAAGAAATAACCATGCTTCAGAAATGGCCTATAAGAAAATCCAGACCTGTAACAGAGAAATTAAATCCCAACATACCTCTTGTTACAGGACAGAGGATTTTGGACGCTCTTTTCCCTCTTGCAAAGGGCGGAACAGGCGGCATTCCCGGTCCTTTCGGAAGCGGGAAGACTGTCACCCAGCAACAGCTTGCAAAATGGAGCGATGCCGATATAATTGTTTATATAGGCTGCGGGGAAAGAGGAAATGAAATGACAGAGGTTCTTAAGGAGTTTCCAGAGCTTATTGACCCGAAATCCGGAAAACCGTTAATGGAAAGAACTGTTTTAATAGCAAACACGTCAAACATGCCTGTGGCTGCAAGAGAAGCAAGCATATATACTGGTATAACCATTGCCGAGTATTACAGAGATATGGGATATGATGTTGCTTTAATGGCTGACTCAACGTCAAGATGGGCAGAAGCCATGAGAGAGATTTCTTCCAGACTTGAGGAAATGCCCGGAGAAGAAGGATATCCTGCGTATCTTTCCACAAGACTGGCTGAATTCTATGAGAGAGCGGGAAGGGTTAAGCCTTTGGGCGTTGAAAAAATAGGGTCCGTAAGTATTATAGGTGCGGTTTCTCCGCCCGGCGGTGATTTCTCCGAACCTGTAACACAATCCACTTTAAGAGTGGTCAAAACATTCTGGGCACTGGATGCAAAGCTTGCTCAGAGAAGACACTTTCCTTCAATAAACTGGTTAACATCGTATAGTTTGTATGAGGATATTCTTAGCGAGTGGTACGCGAAAAACATTGCTTCGGACTGGAGAGAAACAATGAACCAAGCTAAAAGGATTTTGCAGGAAGAGGAAAAACTGCAGGAAATTGTTCAATTGGTCGGAAGTGACGCGCTGCCGGAACATGAGCAGTTAACTTTGGAAATAGCAAGAATGATAAGGGAATTCTTTTTGCAGCAAAATGCCTATCATGAAGTGGACACATACTGTGATTTGAAAAAGAGTTACAGAATGATGAAAGCTGTTTTGTTTTTCGCTGAAAAAGCAAAAGAAGCAATGAATGCTGGTGTGATGGTAAAAGATATTCTCAGGACTAAATCAAAAAACAAAATAGCTGATGCAAAGTTCGAAAGGGACTATGAAAAGCTTTTAAAAAATGCTCAGAACGGTATAATAAAAGAAATTGAGGATTTAAAAAAGAAGGTGGAAAGATGAGAATAAAAGAATACAAGACCATAACCAAGGTTGCAGGACCTCTGCTTTTTGTAGAAAAAACACATTCAGTTGGATACGGGGAACTGGTAAAGATAAGGCTCGCAAACGGTGAGGTAAGACTTGGTCAGGTTCTTGATACCTCTAAAGACATAGTGGTTGTTCAGAGCTTTGAGGGAACAAGCGGCATAGACAGAAAAGCGGCCGTGAGGTTTCTGGGTGATGTCATCAGGCTTAAAGTAAGCGAAGACATGATGAGCAGAATACTTAACGGAAGAGGCGAACCCATAGACAAGGGACCCGAGGTTATTCCTCAAGACGAACTTGATATTATAGGAAGCGCCATAAACCCGTACTCAAGAGGACCGCCGCAGGATTTCATCCAGACAGGCATATCAACCATAGACGGAATGAACACCCTTGTAAGGGGGCAAAAACTTCCCATATTCTCTGGTTCGGGTTTGCCACATAATGATATCGCACTTCAAATAGCGAGACAAGCAAAAGTTAAAGGTCAGGGAGAGGATTTTGCTGTGGTTTTTGCTGCCATGGGCATCACGTACGAAGAAGCGAAAAAGTTTATTGCCGATTTCGAGGAAACAGGAGCACTTGAAAGGGCGGTTGTTTTCCTTAACCTTGCGGATGACCCTGCTGTAGAAAGGTTGATCACGCCCAGAATGGCGCTAACAACAGCAGAGTATTTCGCGTATGAAAAAGGAATGCACGTGCTTGTTATTTTGACTGATATGACAAATTATTGCGAATCCTTAAGAGAGATTGCATCAGCAAGGGAAGAAATACCGGGAAGAAGAGGATACCCGGGATACATGTACACAGACCTTGCAACAATTTATGAGAGGGCAGGAATGGTTAAAGGAAGGAAAGGGAGCATAACGCAAATTCCTATTTTAACAATGCCGGGAGACGATATAACACATCCTATTCCAGACCTTACGGGGTATATAACTGAAGGTCAGGTTGTTTTAAGCAGGGAGTTGCACAGAAAAGGAATATATCCTCCTGTAGATGTGCTTCCGAGTTTAAGCAGACTTATGAATCAGGGAATAGGAAAGGGCAAAACAAGAGAAGACCATAAACAGGTAAGCGATCAGGTTTATGCAGGATACGCAGAAGGCAGGGATTTAAGAGGTTTGGTTGCGATAGTGGGCGAAGAGGCTTTGTCCGAAAGGGACAAAAAACTTTTGAAGTTTGCAGAGGAGTTTGAAAAAAGATTTGTTCAGCAGGGTATAAGAGAGGACAGGGAAATAGAAACTACATTAAAGCTTGCATGGGAGTTGTTATCCATGCTGCCAGAAGAGGAGCTTACAAGGATAAGCCCGGAATTCAGAAACAAGTTTTATAAGAAAATATGACATTAGATGTAAAGCCAACAAGGTCAGAGCTTATAAAATTGAAAAGAAGGATAAACTTAGCTGAATCTGGGCACAAGTTGTTAAAAAAGAAAAGAGATGGCCTGATTCTGGAGTTTTTCAGGGTTTTGAAAAATGCCAGAACGCTCAGAAGGGAGCTGAATGAAAAATATCTGCTTACTAAGGAAAAAATGACAGCAGCTATTGCGCTTGATGGAATGGCAGAAATAAAATCAGCTGCCATGGCTTTAAAAGAAAGGCCGGCTGTGGACTTGGAAGTAAAGAATATAATGGGCGTGAAGGTTCCTGAAATAAAATCAAACGCCAGAAAAAAATCGCTTTTTGAAAGAGGCTACGGGTTAATATCAATGAGTTTAAGGATAGAGGAAATGATAGACGCGTATGAGGATTTGCTTATAAGCGTAATTCGTGCCGCTGAGGTTGAAACAACGCTAAGAAAGCTTTTGATGGAGATAGAGAAGACAAAAAGAAGAGTAAATGCCCTTGAATTTGCCGTGATTCCCAAATTAAAGAGTCAGGCAGAATTCATAACATTTAGATTGGAAGAGATGGAAAGAGAGAACATATTCAGAATGAAAAGGATAAAAGAAAAGTGATGCAAAGCTCCTTTTTCAGGATTTCCTTGGTTTTTTAAATTTTCAATCCCTATTTTTTATATGGAATCCGTAAGAGAACCTGCTGTTGCAGGGCTTTTTTATTATCTGAACAAGGAACTGTTAAGAAAACAGATAGAGCGTTTTTTTCAGAAAGCGAAAGAAAAGGGAATAAAACCTGAAAACAGGCTTGTTGTTTCTCCTCACGCCGGATATGAATATTCAGGGCAAACAGCTGCTTACGCCCTTTCGTCTCTTTCACCAAAAAACAAATTCATAATATTTGGACCAAACCATACAGGTCTTGGCTCGGAATTTTCAATTATGAGTAAGGGTTTGTGGAGAATGCCTTTAGGCGATGTGAAGATAGACAGCGAACTTGCTGACAAACTAAAACAATGTGATTTAATAGAAGAAGATGAATTTGCGCATTTAAAAGAGCATTCCATTGAGGTTCAGTTGCCTTTCCTTCAGGTCCTTTTCAAGGAATTTTCTTTTGTTCCCGTGTGTGTTATGAACATTGGATATTCAAAAGGGTTTTTTTCTTTTTGCAAAACCATAGGAAAACACGTGGCAGAACTGATCAAAGAAGATGAAAAAATAGGGGTTATAGCAAGCTCTGATTTCTCTCATTTTATCCCTTCTAACGAAGCAGAGGAAATTGACATCAAAGCCATAAAGAAGATAGAAAAGCTCGATACAGAAGGATTTTTTGACTTTATAAGGAAAAACAAGGCTTCTATCTGCGGTTACGGGTCAATCTTAATAACAATGTTCACGGCAAGGTTTCTCGGAATAAAAAAAGCCGGACTGATTCACTATACCAATTCCGGCGAAACAACCCATGATTATTCTTCTGTAGTTGGCTACGCTGCAATAGGATTTAAATAAAAGGATCATGCGCCGATCCTGAAAACAGTTGTCCCGCAATAAGGACATTGTCCCTTTTTTGCAGGCTTTCCGTTTTTAAGGGTAACGGTCTGTTCATTTTTCATAACAACCTTTTTCTTGCATTTCACACAATAAGCTTCTGTCATGTTTTCCCTCCTTAAAAATATTGGTTATTAATTCGTTTTTTTATTTATAAACATTTAATAAAAGAACATGGAATTTCCTTTGAAAACAGTGGAGAGGGTTTTGAAAGAAGCCGGGGCAAAGCGGGTTTCTAAGGACGCTGCAAAAGAGTTCGAAAAATTTATGGAAGATTATGCGTCTGCCTTATGCAAAAAGGCAAAAGAGCTTGCAGAGCTGAGAGGCAAAAAAACAATAAAAGAGAAAGATATACTAACTGCGAAAAACCATGTTAAACAGCCTTAGGCCCTTTAAAATACCCGGATTCCTTGTTTTTGGTATTGGAAAGCGCTTGTTTTTGCGTAAGACTCTTCTCAACTTCATCCTTCCTCATCACATTTTTTATTTCAATTGGCTGAAAGCTTGGTTTAATCCCTTTTGTATCAACGCTTTTCAGTGTTTCAAAAGCCTCAAGAACATTTTGCAGGTCTTTTGCAAATTTTTTCGCTTCCTCTTCAGTTAGATTTATCTTCGCAACCTGTGCAACCTTCAGAACTGTTTTTTCATCAATCATTCCCGTCTCCCTCTACAAGCTTTAATACTTTTTCTTGACGGTTTTCAAGCAAAAGCTCAAAAACCCTTTCAAAGATTTTTTGATCGAGAGCATGTTTTTGAATCTCTTCTCTCAGTATTTTTTCACCCGCTTCCTGAACAGAAAATTTCTGCTCTTCCATGGTTTTTGCTCTGTATATTTCCTCTTTAAATTCAGCTGATATTATTATTATAGCTTTGTTTTCAAATATTGTTTTTAAATCCTGAAAAGAGATATGAGGGTCAGCGTTTTTAATTTTTATCCGAATTACAGGCTTCTTTTCATGGTTTTTAGATAATATTTCTTTCAGACGCTCTTTTATTTTTTCCTTATCAGAACCTGTAAATTCTTCGTAATAAAATTTTCTTTGTTTTTTCAATTCTATAAACTCGGCTTCGCCGGTTTTTGTATCTATTTTCCAGAAGCCTTTTGGATTTATAGATTCTTTTGTTAACTGCGTTGGAATTAAAGAGCCCGGTATTATAAGCGGTTTTCCATCGTAACTCGTTTGCTTTGCTTCATGAATGTGCCCGCAAATATAGAAGTCAAAACCTTTCGGAAGTTCATTTACATCCAGCATATGCTCTGCGTACATAAAAGGCGACACGGACTGGTGAATCATTAAAATATTGTAACAACCCTCTATTGGTTTCGGGTTCCACTCCTTAAGAACAGAACCTGCATACTGGTCCGGGACAGTTGACATGCCATGAACGCAAACCTTTTCGTTTCCATCGGAAAGAATCACAGCGTTGCAGTGAAGATAGACAAGAAACCCTGCTTTTTCCAGCGCTTCTATGGGATTAAGCAGACCCTTTATCCTTCTTTCATGCGTTCCGTGTATCGCTATGACAGGAACTCCTGAGTTCAGAAACAGGTATTTTTTTATATCCTTGTTTATGCCTTCTATGATTTTCGCTTTGCCTTCTACAAGCATGGGCTTTATTAAAAGTTGCATTGCCCTTACAAGGGTTTCTGTTTTTGGAACTTTGCTGTCAAATAAATCACCCGGTATTAAAACAACGTCAGCATCCAGACCTCTCTGAAAACTTTCTTCTACAGACTCAAAACTGTCATTTTCTCTTTCTGTTCCTTGGGCAAATCCAAGATGAGCGTCAGAAATAATTAATATTTTCATGGTTTAATCGAGAATTTCTATTTTGTTTCCCAGAACTGTTCCGGGCAGACCTTTTGAAAACCTTACCCTGAGAGCACCATTGTTTCCGTGTGTGCTTGTGATTTTTCCATGAATTTCCTTTTTCTTTGTTCCCGGACTCACCCATAAAACCCTTTTGCCTATAAACTTTGACGCTGCGGTTTTTGAATCAACGCCTTCAATTTCTATCAATAGCTGGTTTCCTTTCATTGTGTGCCTTCCTCTTCTGTAACTAACGATTCTCGCTTCCATAATCCCACTATTAAGAGAATTGATTTAAATATTTTTATTGTTTATTGGGACGTGTCTAATTAATCACCAACATATACAATAAACTCCCTGAACGTCCATTCTTGCTCCAACATAAATTTTTCCTGCATATTTCTATTATGGCAAAGATCAAAATCCGCGAGGTAGGGCCAAGGGATGGTTTTCAGGATTTGGATGTTGTTATACCCACCGGTCTGAAGGTGGAAGTGATTGACAGATTATCCGAGGCAGGTCTGCCCTATATAGAGGTTGGTTCTTTTGTAAGCGAGCGGCATCCCCTGTACAGAAAGCTTGGTGACACGGCAGAGGTTTACAAGCAAATAACGAAAAAAGATGGGACAAAATACTGTGCTCTTGTGCCGATATCAAAGTATTATCACAATGCGGTTGATGCGGGTTTCAGGGATATTGCTGTTTTTGTTTCAGCGAATGAGGAACATAACATGAAAAATGTGAGAAGAAGCATCGATGAAAGCATACAGGAAATCAATAAAATCAAATCAATGGCACAGAAGAATGATGTTGATGTGAGGCTTTACATAGTGACAGCATTTGGTTACAGAAACCCGGATGATGTTCCGTCAGACCGCTTAAAGAATGTTGTTTCGAGTAGTGTGGAAACTGCAGGTCCCTTTCTGTTTTTATGTGGTGGCTGTGATGTGCCACCCTTGGTCAGGAATGTGTATGAAATCTCCCTTGGCGATACCTTTGGTCTGGCAACACCGGAAGAGATAAGAAAACGCTCCAGATGTGCGGACTTAATAGAGTATGGGAAGCCGGAGATTGCACTGCATTTCCATCAGGGCAATCCGGATGTGTGGAAGTACAATATCACGGTTGCAATAGAGGAATGCGGTATAACCAGATTTGATTCCTCGCTCTGTGGTTTTGGCGGATGCCCGACCGACAAGCATGCAGGCAACATACCCACCGAACAGCTGCTTGATTATCTCGAATTCAATAACCATAATACAGGAGTTGATGTTGACGAGGTTCACAGGATATCGGAGTTTCTGAGAAAGGAGCTGAAGAAACTCGTTTAAATTCATCATTATAAACTCAGTCCGAATTGCAGTTAACGTGCGATTAAGAGAAGTTTTCACGAAGTGAAAATTTAGGAAACCGAAGTGCAACGAGTTTCCTGTTAGTGCCTGTTAAGTTCCCTGAAGGAGCAAGGCCGAAAGCGCAGCGTGGTTCGGGCGTCAGCGAGAAAGTCAGGGCCGCAAGTTCATTCATATCTTTTATTAATTTTCTCAGTTTTCTTTTCGAGTGCCTTCTCAATATCAACATTCATAGCTTTAGCAAGAAGCAGGGTGC